>NZ_JAYKYV010000005.1:0-118374 GCF_035818535.1 Flagellimonas halotolerans
AGGTGTCAAAAATGTAGAGTTCTTCCTATTTAGATTAACAACAATTTTTGCATAAACACAACAATTGGTCTTGATCCCAAAATAGGGTCTGATCGGGTCGAGCCAAGAAAAGGTCGAGGCCAGCCCGCTCGTACCTGCAACAAGCGCCAATACGGGGGTGATACAGCAAAATGAGCTTAACAGAGCCGCCCCCATGGCCATAAAAAGATGCTTCATTTGTTCTCTGTTTTTGGTTAACCGTCAATGCATTCTTTATATTCCATCCCTTTAAGGTCAAGAAGTTGAAAAGGGGAGTGGAACTCCCACTCCCCTCTCCCTTTACTTTTTCTTACAGCAAGCCGGGTGTTCCACTGCTGTTGCATTTTCATAGGGGCATTGTGGTGTCCCCACCAATGGGCAACCAATTTTTGGACAGTCCGGGCTTCCTTCAAGCGGACAGCTGTTATTGCTGGGTGCGGTAAGTCCATAAGCAAGTCCAGTCAAGGTCAACATTCCTGCTGCTGCAAGCACTATCATTTTGTTTTTCATGGTCTCTGTTTTTAAATTGAACAATGCCTCCAAGTTAGGGCTCAGGGATGGGGGGTGTCCAAGTTTTTTTCGGATAAATATTTTTTCATGCGAATCTCGACCCCTTCCGCTTCTTTGAGCTTTTGTGGAACATCTTCAAGGGAAAACTCAGGGAACAGCCTTCGCAACCGTTCTATATTGACCTCCTCCCCACAGTTTCCAGGGCAGTTTTGGTGTGCGGCAGATATCTTTTCCGCCATGGCCTTTCGGTACACATCGTCCAAAAGTTCAAATATGGCTTTGTCCAAAATGGCCCGGACGGCCTTCAGTTGGAGCAGGATATTCTCTGCCCGCCGTTCGTCATCCACCTGTTCCAACACGTAGTTCAACTGGCCCATGGCCGTTTTGATGGATACTTTGATGTCCTTGGTCAAATCTGAAGAGATCATAACGCTTCTGTTGTTTTCCTTTCGTCCAATATTTCAAAAAAGGGCATGAACAGTTGCTCATATTCCCCCGCAAGGGAGTAAAAAATGGTCTGTGCATGTCTTTCCCTTTCAAGTAGCCCTCGATCCTTGAGCTTTCTCAGGTGCTGCGAACCGCCGGGACCGTCATCCCAAGGATGTCACTGAGATTGCATACACAGAGCCTTTCCTCCCCATGGAGCAGATACAGGATCTTCAATCGAACTTGGCTGCCCGCCAGTGCAAGTCCGTTGGACAGATGTGCGAACGGGCCGCTGAGTTCTTCAACGCTCTCCCTGCAACGATCGATCTGCTCCGCATCTGCTTGTTGTCGTATACAGGATATGTTGTTCATAACATAAAGATAGGTAAAGATATTATTTAAGCAAATACTTAAATAAAAGTTCACTTGATTAATGGTTTATCTTGCTTTGGCAGAATTTCTAAATAATTAAACCCATTTAAACTTTCTTGGTTTGAATTTTTCAATGCTATTATTATAAATGATAAGAAGTTGAATCCTTTCTTGCTTTCAATGGTCAGATCGAACCGGTTGAGCAGCGACCTGAAACTGTCAATCCATGCGTTGGTGTGTTCAACGGCATATCTCTGGTCTTAAAGTCCTGGTCAAAATATTTGTTCCTTTTACACTCTGCCGTTACGTTTGTTGAAACATATGTTTGGCATTGATGTCCCTTCTGGCACAGGCCGAGCGAAAGTTCTTGGAGTCGAATCCCGCCGTTTTTATGTCCGCTCTGTCAAGGGTGGCGGTGACCAATGCCCAGCGGACACAGGACTGGAACGAATCGGTGTTCACCTACAACAAAATAATCCAGACCTATCGAAGCTACCAATATGACCAAATTGAGGTTCCCAGGGTTGCTGTTCAGGAAAGAGCAGATTTTGTACTGAAGTCGATCAATTCCAAGTGAACCATCGCCAGTAACAAATCCTTTCATCAAAGCATCCCCCTTTTCTGGAAGGTAGCAGTGGTTCAGCAACCCAATTTTCCCAGAGAGGGATTGCAGTGAAAGGCCCTGAATCCTTGCCATCAGGCCTTGCAACGAAAAAGCCCGGCCCCGAGGGGACACGCCCAAAAAATACCCTTGTTGTGGTATTTGTATACCGCCCTTAGGGCATAGTTCCATGGACAACTGGTTATTATGGCCTTCTACACGGTGCTCTGTTTTGCCTTTAGGCGCTCCATAAAGAACATCGGGGTGATGCCCACCCGGGATTTAAAGGCCTTGACAAAGGTGCGTTCACTGTTGAACCCCGCCTCCCCGGCCAGGGAACTATTGCTGTAATGGGCCAACTTTCGGTCCTGTTTCATTTGTGCAATGATATGGTCCACCCTTAGGTCATTGATATATGCCATCACGCGCTTTCCCTTGTAATGGGTAATGATCTGGGAGAGGTATTTCCCGTTCACTTCGGCCTGGACCGCCAATTTGCCCGCGGACATCTTTCGGTCCAGAAAGTCCCGACGGCCTTCAAAACGTTCCAGACGGGCCAACACCGCATCGATTTTCTCCTGGGAAATTTCCAAAGAGTGGGAAGGAACAATATGGCTTTTTTCCATTTTCCGGGCAGGCGGGTTTTCCCCGGAAAGTATGGCCTCGAACCTTTTTTGGTACAGCTTCCGGCTGCGCTGGTAGCGCCAGACCAACCATAGCGACAGGATTGACAACAGCACCGCTGTTGCAATCCCGATGTTCTTCTGCCGCTCCCTGACCTTCAAAATTCCTTCCATCTGCTGTTTCTCCCGTTGCATACTTTTCAGATCGTAGCCATCCTTGATAGTATCGTCCAGATATTGGTGCTGTTCGTGCAAAAAATCAATGGCCTCGATATGCCGCTCCAAATAGGTCAACTGCAGGTCGGGCCTTTCCATGACACCGTAGTATTCAGCCAGGTAGCTATAGGCCCCCAGCAGTTCCGCTTTGATGTAGTTCCGCTCCCTAAAATGGGCATCAACCTGTTTAAAATATCCCACGGCCCTTTCCCATTGGTTCGATTCCCAATGGCAGCGCCCAAGGTAAAATTCGGTCAGCACCTCATTGGCAAAATCATTTCCTTTCTGTCGTATCAATCGAAGACTACTGTCCAGGTGTACGATGGCCATGGGATAGTTCCCCTGCAGGGCATAATTGATTCCCTCGGACTGCACAAAATACCTGTTCAAGCCGAGATACCCCAGCCTTTGCCCCTCTTCCATGCCCAAGGTATTGGCCTTACGGCTTAGGCCATAGTTTTCCATCTGCTGGTGACAACGTCCGAGCAACAATAGGGAATTCAGGTACCCGGGCACGCTATGGGCCTTAAAATACGCCAGACCTTCATCAAGCAGGGCGACGGCCTCATCATAATGTTCGGTGTAATATTTCACCAGGGCAATATTGTATTGAAGCTTATGGTGCAGGTATGCATCATCGGTACGGGCCAGGAATCCATCGGCCATAAGGTAATTTTCCAGGGCCCGTTTGTACTTTTTTTCGCTGTAGAACACAATCCCCTTGGTGAGATAGGCCGACCCGATCAAAGCAGTGTCCTTGGCAGCTCTGGCGCTAAGGACCATACTGTCCGCATAAGCCAGTCTACCCTTTCCCAAGGAACGATGCAGATAGTTTTTATAGCCTTGTACCCGTTGGGATTCATTGTTTTCTTTTACAGCCTTTTCCAGATAGGCCTTAAGATAGAGTTGTTGTTGGATGGTATCCTGCCCTGCGCGCTTGATCCGCTCAAATAGGACCGGATATTCGAGTCCCAGAAGGGAATCGGGATTGCCCAACGGATGCTGGGCACATAGGGTGCCCATACCCATGAGGAACATCAATAGGGTCAGTCTACCAATCTTTGGTCGTTGCATGGCTATAGAACTAAAAAGGGGGAACCATGGTACCTCCATCTTCGGGGAACGGACCGGCGATACACCGGCGTGGACGATGGAAGGGCGATATCCTTCGAAGATAGTATAAATTGTGGGTTTTCACTTACATAACCTGAAAAAAGCAGCTATGACGATTTCAGGAAAGGCACCCGTCCTTTTCGGGAAATCACCGAACAAGCCCTTGCGCCGATACCTTGATCGCCCCTAGTTTTACATCGAATTCAACCCTTAACACCTCCGTAGCAACGGCGGTCAGCAAGGTTCAGATTACCCGGGTGAGCATGGACCGATTCAATTATTGGTCAATTAAAATCCATTACAATGAAACATTCCTTTTACACCTTTGCCCTGGCCATATGCACCCTTGTGGCCTGCACCCCCGATAACCTCAATGATGACTATCCACTAGGGGATAGCCTCTCTTCACCATCAAAACAACAGTTGCCATTGCAACCAATGGCCCATGACACCGACTCGGTCATCGAAGATGAGGACTGGGACCTGTCTATCCCCAATGCTGTTGGGAAGCCACAGGATATTATACGACATCTGGCCAATCCCGATTTCGATTCCATAGCCCCCATGCCCGAGGCCGAACCCTTTAGTCTGGAAAACTGATGGAATCCCGTGACCGTTCACAACGAAAATGGCAGCTCCTTGGGCCCATGGTCCTGATGACCATCAACCTATGGGCCATTTGGATTGTCATTGAACTGTTCGGTTACGATCAATTGGTCGACCATTTCAATCCGGAAGGCATTACCAAACGTGTTCATCCCGGAAAACCGGCCCGGCTCTTGTTCATCAGTGTGCTGTGCAACCTTTTCCCAACGCTAAGCACATTGTTTTCAAAACTCATGGATATCGGGGAACGTTGATTCTTTTGGAACGGTCCGACTACCGTGGAAAGCGACAGATAGCGGGGCTGGTTATCCTTTTTTTCAAGGATAGTAAGCAAGTAAGTGCAGTCCATACCCATTTTGACAGGCTGCACGCCCTGCTGTTCCTGGTCAAAAAAGGGAGGGTACAAATAGTAATCGAGCAAGTCGCCCATAGGCTATATTCCGGACGACCACTTTTACTGCCCCGAGGTAGGAACTGGTTCCTCCGGCTATCCCTTTCCCCTATTGAAATGGGCATTGTTGGCCTTGATCCAAAGCAGCTCCATGGAGATACCAACAGGGTATTCCCCAGAACCCTATTTCAGCATTGGGAGCGACAGACCCGCACGATTTATCTTAAAACCAAAGAGCTCCTTTGGTTGTTCAAACTCTTCAAGATCCATCCAACCACTCCCTCCCCTGCCCATGGGATTGCCCTGCGGTACGGGCTTTACATGCTATTGTGGGAACTGGATCGTTTGGTCCAAAAAGAAAACCCTTTGACCTCGATCATGAACACCTCCGGACATTTTTTGGTATTGCAATTCATGGAATTGCTTACGCGCCATTACGGCTCGCAGCACCAAGTAGCTTTTTATGCCAAGCGTCTTCGGGTAACATCGGACCACCTCACCAGGGTCCTCAAAAACAATACGGGACGTACGGCCAAGTACCATATCCAGCAGCTCTTGATGGAAGAGGCCAAAGTACTGTTAAGCGGCCCGAGATCCATCAAGGAAATTGCCTATCAGCTCGGGTTCAACACTCCCTATGCGTTCAGTAAGTTCTTTAAGCGCAATGCATCCGTATCCCCGACTTCCTACCGTAGCAGATATTAGGCCCACAAAAGATCTTGACCTCACTTTTCAACTGGCGAGCTTCGCGGAGTTAGAAGGGTTAAGGGAACAGCTGATTGAAAAAGGATTTACACAAAGCGAAGAAGACATCGTGAACTATCGGTTTCGATATGAAGATTTGAAGGTTGATGTAATGTCCACTCAAAGTGTAGGTTGGGCTCCATCCAACCCATGGTTTGCTAAAGGTTTTGAAAAGCTATGACCAAAACCTTGGACAAAGTAGTCATAAAAGTGTTACCACTACCCTACTTTGTTGCTACAAAAATGGAAGCTTTTTTGACAGGGGAATCAAAGATATTTACGCCAGCCACGATTTAGAGGATATAGCCTATCTATTTAACTACACCTCAACTATTGATGGGCAACTTCTTGCATCTGAAAAAGAAGTAAAACAATTCTTGGTCAAGAAGCTAAGTACCTTCAAAAATGATAAGACTATCTTAACCGCGATTCGTGGAAGCTTATATTACGAACAGGCTGATGAACGAATGGAAATCATCCAGAAGGGAATTCAAAACATAGCCAATGACTCACAATGGTTACTTTTAATTAGATCAAGGTTTTATGCGGCGTAGGCTTTCTGTAAAATTCCTACATTTAGGCTTTACAGCCTCCCGAAAATTTATTGTCGTAACATGTGTAATGCTTGAAAAATGGCATCAAAATTCTGTACTCTCAACCAATTATCAGTGAGTGACAAAGAAAGAAAGGTATATATAAATTAAGTTGTACTTTGTATATGAAAAATTTAAAAACTCAATATTTACTTTTTTTTGTTCTGCCTTTTTAAACTAGTTGTAGTGCATTTAACAACTAAATTGTGAATAACAGCCATATGACTATGGAAAAATCATTATCCATTCTAATCCTTTTAGTTTTGCCTTTTTGCAATATTCATGGCCAAAACAAAAGTGATTCAAATTATAATAGTGAGTTTATTGAAGTCAACGGAATCAAAACTCATTACCTAGATTTTGGAGGAGAAGGTTTACCCATAATCCTCGTTCATTCAGAAGCGTGGAGCGCATTTACTTTCCAAAACTTTGGGCAACTTTTGACTGAACATAATAAGGTTCTTGCTATTACCCGATCTGGATATGGTGATTCCGGTATGGGGGATTATGATGTAGAAAGCCAAGGAAACCACTTGATCGCTTTTGCCGATGCAATGAAAATTAAAAAGGCTGTATTTGTTGGTAACGCTTCGGTCACTGCCGAACTCACTTATTTAGCTGAAAATTACCCTCAAAGGGTAGCGGGGGTAATTTACTTAAACGGTTTATCGGTGCCATGGATAAAAGAGAATTATGAAGACCCAACTCATGCCTTTGAGATGTTCTTAAGAGCAAGCCCAAGTTCTAATCCGGAAAAAACCGATTTTTTGACTATCAATAAAGCCAGAAGATCTTACCGGCCGAAACATTACATATCCGATTCCATTAAAATAAATGTTCCTGCTCTTGCTATTGTATCAAGAAATGGAAGACAAGGTTCGGAAAAAGGCCTTGGTGCATTAGTATATGTGGGATCTCCTCTTATGGAGGATGTAAGAAACGAAATTGCTCCCTCTCGCACCAGGGATATGTTAGACCGACTAGCTGATGACCCATCATATAGACGGGCAATACTTTCTACTATCCAAGACTCTATTGCAAGAGAATATTTTTTAGAATTGGACAGCGACACCGTCAAACAAAAAAGGATGTACCAATACCATATGCAGGTTGTTTACCCCGCCATACTTGAAGCCCAGGACAAACTCATAAACGCTTATGGTGATAATATAAAGCTGCAAAAAATAGAGGTTGCCCAAATTGTGGGATACGAGTATAGGGATTCCCCTGAACTAATTATTGATCCAATTCTAAATTTTATAAACCACTTGAGCACCAAATAAGGGAAAACCAACTCCCCGGGAAGGCGCACAATCCCTTGAAAAGCGTAAGCTCTGCTTTAGGTTAAAAATAAAACTTGGGCATATAAAAACTTATCGGACAAACATTGCTCAATAACAAAATCCATTGAACGGCTATTTGAGTCGGAATTTGCCCAATACGCCCTCCCAATTTATCGATAAATTTTCTGATACAGCATCGGAAATCGGACCTTATTTTTCCCTTCAATTATTTTTGGTAATCCTTTTTTAAGCAGTCGTTCCCACTCAGGTGGAATGACTTGATTTTAAAAGGCTTTGCAAACCATCTTCTATTGCTTAAGTATGTGAGGATGAAATTCAAACACTAAAGACGATTCGTCCTTAAATCCTATCCTTTAAAATTTATTTGTAGCACCTGCTTTTTCTTAATTGCTGGATACAATGGATTTAAGAATTTTATTCCTTTGTATTCTTCACTATGGTCATAAAACAAGATTCTTTTTGCATCATTTTGTTGCTCCTCCTCATCTTGGAAATTGATTAAGGCTTCTGCTAGTTTGTTGTATTTTGGATGATTCTCAAATCTAGATAACAGTTGTTGGGCAGCTTCAACTAAGTATTGTTCATATTTTTGTAAAGGTTGCTGTGCAATGGTAAAGTTGGCACCAGAATAGGTATATGTTCTTTTACCTTCAGAAAGTGGTGCATCGAAGCCTATCACTTTATCTCTAAATACTTTAATGTCTTCACGTAATGTTCATTCTGAAACTTTATAGAAAAGGCACAGTATCAAAACCATGCCTTTCATACAACTTAAACTAAATAAAATCCACTTGTTTTCTATAATTTCATGGGAATGCGATTTATCCCTTTGGGAAAAGGAATTCGCATATATTGTAGTATGGTAGGTGCAAGCTGATTGGAGTACAACTGCTCTTCCCTATCTATTTCCCCTTTGGGTTTAATGCCTTTTCCAAAAGCGATCATCCAAACCGCACCGGCTCCTTTTATATCACTTCCGTGACTTCTCCAGGTATCCAATGGCTGTGTTCCCCTCCCATGGTCGGTGGTGATCAAAAACACGGTTTGGTCCTTGTAGAATTCATCTTGTCGGGTAAATTCCCAGATTTCTTCAATTAGGCCGTCCGTATTATTTGCAGATTTAAGATACGCTTGGTAATCGCCATCATGGGCAAAATCATCCGTTTCCCCGTAGGAGATATAGACCAGCTTTGGGTGCTCCTTTTTCATGTGCTCCAAGGCATAATGATGGGTGAAGGCATCCAATCGCACCGAGCCCCATGGACTTGGTATTTGCTCCTGAAGTTGGTTCAAGAACCTTTCCCTTTCGTTCAAATTTTCTGTGGCAGCTTCAAAACCTGCATTTACGGGAATCCCGGAACGTTCTTCGTTGATGATGAACGGAAACACGTCCCAACTGCCAAAAGCGGCTACTTTGCCTTTTCCTTCGGGAGTGTTATTGTACCGTTCCAAAACAGTAATGTTGGGGTTTGGTATTTTATCGTTGCTCCGGATGTTGCCATCGTCGGCGGTTCCCGTCAAAATTTCGTTGTAGCCCGGATAGGAAAACCACATGGAGTTGGTCAAGTTTACCTTGCTGCCCAACTTTCGGTTGCCATGGATTTGCCCCATCTTTTCCACTTGGCCCCAGATAAATGGCAATAGCGCTTCCCTTCTTTCTTTGGGGGTATCTCTCCAGAATGCCTCCTTTAACATTTCAGCATTATGGACATAATCTTTATTGTCGATCAAAAGGGAATCGGCTCCGGTGAACAATTCCTGCCAACGGAAACCATCCAAAGTGATCAATATCACTTTGGTTTCTGTTTCATTTTGCGCATGGCTATTGAATATTGCCGCAAAAGCAGCTATCAAAAACAAAATTCTATTTTTCATTTTCCTGTGGTGTTTTAAATGTAGCTGTTTCGGACCAATCGCTCCAGTTCAGGTTTTGATCACGATACCGAACCCTCCAATAATAGGTAGTATTGGGTTGTAATCGATTGGTTCTTTCATCGGTCAAATCGTCCTCTTTTTGACGGTTTTCCATGTAATACCAGTTTTCGAACTGTTTCCAGCTGTCCAAGTCCAACTTTTCAAAGTCAGGAGTTTCGGACATCTGCCAATGGGCGGCAGCATGAAAAGCACTACTCAGCGAACTCGAAAACCCATCTGCTTTCAACACGGCAAATTCGTCCTTCACAATTTCATTGTGCTTTGGGGAAACCACTGTTGGGGCATCGGGTTTTTTCTCCAATCGCCAAATGGTAATACTGTCCCGAAGCTCGTTCTGTCTAGACTTCACATTGTTTCCCTGACTAATTCTTTTAACGGTAAATTTAGGGTCGTTTCGGTTACCATCCACCTCCACCATGACAAAACCGTATTCATCTTGGGTAACAGTAAACTCATCATAGTCCCTGCCTTCAAACTCGCCCCAATTGTCTATGGCACCACCTGCCGAGGCCACATTGATCCACAAATGCTTATGATCACGGGACTGACCACGCGAATACCCATGGGTGTGTCCAAAAAAGTGGATACTTGGCTTTCCTGTTTTTGTGGAAAACTCCTCGAGCATTTTCACTACTTTTCCTGTCGATTCTTCCTCCCCTGGAATCCACAACTCGGATTTGTGCGGATGATGCAATTGGGCGAACACAAAATCAATGTCATTGTTCTTTTCGGTATCGGCCAACACTTTCTCCAACCATTCATATTGTTCGCGAAGGTCACGGTAACCCTCGTTGGAATTCAATCCTATGATTCGGGTGTTACCATAATCCTTGTACCACCAATGTTCGGCATAAGCAGCTGTTCCGTTTTCCGGAAGATTAAAATATTTAAAGTAAAAAACCGAATTTCTCTCATGATTTCCCAAAACGGGATATACGGGCACCTCGGCAAAGAGTTTTTTTGCGGGGTCGAAGAAGTGTTCTTTCCATTGATAGTATTTGCTTCCCGTAGAAACCAGGTCCCCTGGAATCAAAACCATGGCCAAGTTATCAGGTAGCTTGCCTCCATGCTCCTTTTCCAAATACTGAAGTACACCTTGGTTCACGATTTCCGAAAACTTGTTGGGGTGTTCACTATCATATTGCATATCGCTCATCGCCACAATATTGAAGGATTCTTCGTTACTTGAAAACGGTGGCGTCTTGAACTGGAAAATGTCCGACCGTACCTTTCCTGTTTTTACCCGATAATAGTACTCCGTAAAGCGTTTGAGTCCTTCCAATTTAACGGTGTGGACCCTAGAATCGGAAAAATTGATATCCTCTGCCTTTCCAGAGGTTTTTTTGCCCAGTTTTTTAGTGGGCCCCCATTCCACGATGCTTTCTTCCCCACTAGTGGTCTCCCACATGATCACAATGGAATTGGGTTCTGCATCCTGAAGATAGGGCTGCACTAAAATTTGGGGTTCGGTTTGGGCGGTAAGCTCCATCAGACCCAAACAGAATACGATGAGTAATTGGCTGATTTTTTTCATTAGGCTATGGTGTTGGTTTTTAAAAAGGCGCAGTTCAATATTTCAAAGGCTTTCCCTAGTTCTTCCCTGGTTATGGTCAATGGAGGCGAAAGTTGGAGCACATTTCCTTTGGAAACCTTAAAGCTCAATCCTTGCCTTAGGCATTCGTACATGATTTCTTCGGCTTCGGCCGTTGCTTTTTCCTTAGTGGCTCTATCGGACACCAGTTCAATGCCCCATAAAAGTCCCACGCCACGCACATCCCCGATCAAGGAATATTTACGGTACATTTTATAAAGGTTCTTCCGCATAAACTCTTGGTCTTCCTTTACTTTTTGAAGAATTTCTTCATCTTCGAGCACTTCCAATAGGGTTAATCCCGCTATGGAGCCCAACGGACTTTTTTCATGGGTGTAGTGTCCAAGTGAGATGTGTCCGAACTTGTTGTATTCTTCACGTGTAACAAGGGCGGCTTGCGGAATGATTCCTCCGCCCAGACCTTTACCTAAACATAGAATGTCCGGTTCAATATCAAAAAGCTCATAGGCAAACATGTTGCCCGTGCGTCCGAAAGCGATGGGGATTTCATCCAAAATCAGTATCACCCCATGCTTGTCGCACAACGCCCTTGCTCCTTTCCAGAATTTTTTTGATGGGATCTGAACATCGGTATTACGGATGGTTTCCGCCAAAAACGCCCCGATTTGAGAATCTTTCTCCAAAACATATTGCAGATATTCCAAGGCTTTTTCCTCATTACCTTCAAAAATACCGCGATAGGTGATTGGGGGCGGAATACGCTCCACACCTGGCATTAATGGCCCCATATGTTCCTGAAAAACGGACTCGCCCCCTACACTTATGGCATCCAGAGAAGCCCCGTGGAACGAATCCCAGAATGAGACTACTTTATGTTTTCCTGTTACGGCCCTTGCCAATTTTAGGGCAATTCCAATAGCAGAACTACCATTGGGAGTAAGCAAAATACGGTCAAGGCCTTTGGGAGTATATGAGGTTAGTTTTTCCGCAAACCGAATAGCGGTCTCATTGGCATATCTTCGGGTGGAGAAGGTAAGGCTTTGTAATTGCTCAGTTAAACGCGACACCATTTTTGGATGGGAAAACCCAATTTGATGTACGTTGTTCCCATGAAAATCCAGATATTTTTTTCCTGAAATACTTTCAATGTACGAGCCTTCACAATTCTGGAGCACATCCAAGCATGGTGTGGACATGGATTGATGCATAAAGTACTTGGCATCTCTTTCCAATAGGTTTTTGGTTTCTTCGCTCACCTCGTTTTCCAACCATTCGTTCCGAGCGGAAGTTAGGTTGATGTCACCTTCCACAACAGAATCTACCTTGTGCCTATCGTGCTTTGTATGGGCCATGTTCACTTATTATTTTTCTTTCTTCCATGGTGTCGTCCAACACATATACCTTATAGGTGTCGCCATTGTTGTACACCCGAACAACTATATGCCCGTTCTGGCTTTTGTATAGATCCAACCTGCCGCCAATCACATCTTTTGTGCCTTGCAGCATAATGGTCGAGAAAATATCACGGTCACCAGGGTATAGTTTTTTTGATGTAATCCTTCTGAGGACCTCCTCCCCCGGGTGGTCGGCCGTCCAATTTTGCTGAATCCATACCCTAGGGCGAATCGTCCGCACATAAAATGGGTTCTGTGAATCCCGATTGCCGTGATGATTCAATGTCGCCACATCCACAGCGCCGATAACGGGTGCCACATAAGACTCCAATGCATTCATATCGGTTTGCCCAAAACCATCTATTCCCGAGATATCACCGCCCGTATAATAATTGAATTTACCATAATCTATTCGGATGACATTGCTTAAAGGATTTTCCCCGGGATATTCCCCTTTTTTAAAAAGGGCGTAAAAAGTATCATCATATCCTGTCCAAATATTCCCGTTGGATGCTATGTTCTGGACAGAGAATCCAGGATAATCCTTTGGATTGTTCTGTAATCTTATTTGATTGTTGCTACCAATAACCAAAGCTTCATTTACAAGGCCCGCTTGCTTTGATTGAACCTGGATAAACTTCCAATATTCCTCCAAGGTAGGAACCATTCCGTAGGCATCCTTGGTGAATCGTTCTTTGGATTGTACTTGCTCGTTGGTTAGATCGATAGGATAATCAAAACCACGGTCGATCAATGTTTTAATCGGAATCAAAGTGCCCACCTCCATGATTCCCGTAAGTTGATAGCCCCCTGGAGCTAATTTGCGCAAGGAATCGACCTCTCCAAAGTGATCATCATGGTAATGGGTTATCAATGCGTAGTCCAACTTTCGTTCTAGCTTATTGGGCAGGAATTGATCGATATAACCCACAATCCATTCAGGTGCCGTTTTGGACCTGTTCGGTACCAATTTTGCATTTCTCCTAGATGTTGTCCTTGGATGTGTTTCGGACATATCGCCGGCATCCACCAACATAGTTGTCCCATCGGGAAAAACCATAAAAGCCGCATCGCCCCTACCTGTGTTGATGTGATGGATATCCAAAAAACCGGGTCGCCACTCGGGCAATTGTTGTTTTTGCCCATGTGAAAGCTGCACCATTAAAACAATGAGCAGTACAAAGGATTTTTTGAGGTTTGGATACATACTTATTTTGCTCTATACAACTGATTTGCCGGAATAATTTGTTTTGGGATGTCAGGACCGGAATATTTTACATCCAAATGATAGCCTCCGCCACCATTAAAAAACGTAACGCGTACCAAGTGCCTTCCTTCGGATAGTTCCAAAGAACCGCTGCGCTCCACAACGCCATGGCCACCATCGTTGTCTACGATTTCGATACCGTCTACATAAAGCTTGCTGCCATCGTCGCTATTGGTGAAAAAACTATAGTTTCCGCTTTCGATTACTTCCAAATAACTTTCAAAGACCATAGCTACTTGTTCTTGTGGCAAATCGTGGGTCAGTGCTTGCTTATGGGAAAACTCGATGACATCACCTTCATAAATGGGCTTCAACGATGTAAAATCGGGCAGTTTTTCTATGCCGCTCACCTGATACATCTTAAATTTGACTGGGTCTTGTTTGCTCTCCGATACAATTCTAAAATTACCCTCTGTAACCGTACTCACCAACTGATCATTCTGAAAGATACCTGCTTTGATAATGTTGGTTTGTTTCAAATAAAAAGTGTCTTGGTAGACTAGGCTATTTTCCAATGTTGGTAGGTTGTTTCCAATGGTGTACCGAATCTGCCCCACATTATTTGGATTTTGTATCACCACGGCAACAGAATCTGCTTTAAAAACTCCCCCAGCTGGTTCAAAATAGCCAGCATCCGGAAAAATTTTTGGCGCGGTTATCCGCTCCTTTCGCCCATAAATCAGTTTTGGGGCTTCTTTTCCGATAAAAGCGCCTTTTACAGGTCTGCCTATCCAAGCTTGCGGTGTTTGCAAGGCCATCGCATAGGCAACGGTCGTTGCATTGTCATATTGATACACGGTTTCTTCCATTTTGTAGCCCTTTTTGATGCCTGCTCCGTACAAAATGAATGGTATTTCCATTTCGGCCAGGCTTTCCCCTCCATGACCAAAGCCCAATCCTCCGTGATCAGCCGATACAATGAACATGGTTTTTGCGAAAATGCCTGCTTCTTTTGTGGCATCCACAATTTTAGCAATCAAGGAATCCGCTTTTTCCACGGACTTATAATAATCGGGGGTACCGTGGCCCTGGGCATGACCTGCGTGATCAACATGATCCAAATGCACAAAAGTGAACGTCGGCGTATTTTTTTTGATGTAGTCCACTGCGGCTTGGGTCGTCTTGTCCTCATGGTCTCCATCTATATCAAAATCAACATCCTCTTTTTCGAACAAACGTCCAAAACCGTCCCAGTCGTAGATGGCGCCCACATGCGCTTCTGGCTGTTGGTCTTTAAATAGTGTGAATATGGTCGGAAACGTCCCATTTTCGGTAACTACGACTGGAGGTAGTTGGTGGTCGAACTTTTCCCAACCATTCGAAGTTACTCCATGTTGTTCGGTATCGGCTCCCATGATCATACTGGCCCAGTTGGAACTGGAACTGGACGGCATCACAGATCTGGCATGCATGGTTGCCGCCCCATTTTGAATCATGGAATCCAAGGTTGGTGTATTTGCTTTTTGAATCCCGTCGGGACTCATACCATCTACCCCAATAACAATGATATGTTTTATACCGAAATCCTTCTTTTCCATATCTGGATTAGCACATGACCATAGGGATAGAACCCCTATGGTCAGTACTAAAACAAATGGTATGCTTGAAAAGTTTGGTGATTTTTTTGTGTCCTTAATCGACATCCCACCACAACTTTGTGTTGATATTGTCCCCTCCCATACGGGAAACGGCTGCATTATAGTTATCCTCATTTGTGGATTTTACCGAGTTGGGATATTGGAAACGCACCGGAACCTGACCATCATTAACAGCATCTGGACCAGGTACCACTTCCGGCATACCGGTTCTTCTCCAATCTGACCAACCTTCAAAACCTGTATAGAAAAGTGAAATCCATTTCTGAAGGGCAATTTTACCCAACTTTTCATCGGCAGTTCCAGTATAGGCCACAGCTGCCTGTCCCAAATAGACATCAAGGTCAGTGGCCTGCATGGCTGCAGCAATTTCTGACCAGCCGCCAGCAGTAACCCTTGCAGTATAATATTCAAAGGAAGCGCGAATCCCGTTCTCATAATAGGTCGCGGCATCCCCGACGGAAATCCAACCCTGCTCCCTAGCCTCTGCCAATATAAACTGAAGTTCGGAATAGCTCATGATGATGGTCTGTGAAGCCGTAGCCGATGCTTGCTCAGGATTACAGGCCCTACACGCCAAAAGTATCCCCAATCTTGAAATAAAGTTTGAACCGGCTTCATCCGGGTTACCCGATGGACTATAGCCAAGTGCCGCTTCGTCATCCAATCCGTTTGGCATTCCTACATAATCAGCAAAATCCTCAGAAAAAATGCCTTTTCCCGAAGCAGTCGTTGGCTGGGCAAAAACATATAACCTATTATCATTCAGCTCCTTAAGACGTGTTTCCAACGTTTGACTCAACCTAACCTCATCAAAACTACCACTACGGGTTTCATATTTGGGCTGTGGATTGAGGGAGTTCCATTGTACCATAGCGATATCCTCATTACTTTCAAAGATGGGATATGCCGTAGGATTTCCTACTATTTGGGCCATTCCGGCAACGGCGGTTGCATTGTCCACATCACTGATGCGCATCAACAAACGCAACCTTAAAGAGTTTGCAAACTTTCTCCATTTTAAAATATCCCCACCGTAGAAAATGTCCCCGGAAATATTGGATTCATCCGTCAGCACAGCGTTTGCGGTCTCCAAATCCGCCAACATACCCGCATAAATATTGGATTGTGGATCAAAGACCGGAGTAACATTGCCCTCACTGATACCCTTCGTAGCTTCTGAGTAAGGAACATCTCCATAAGCATCCGTTACATAGGACATAATCCAAGATTTCATGATCAAGGCCACACCATAATAATTTTGGGCTTCCATATTGTCCTTGGTACTTCTAATTATATTTTCTACGTCCCTTAGCGAAGCATATGCATCATTGTATGGATCTCCAGAGGGTGACCAGTTATAGGTGTCTCCACTGGTGAATTGAAGACGGGCTCCATACTGCACCACTGTAAAACCTTCTTCCCAACCTTGGCCACCCCAGTTATAGGCCATCTCCCTCTGAATTCCCGGCAACAAAAGATCTGGTTGTGCGGATGCAGGAAAGTTTGGGTTTATATTGATTTCGTCAAAATCTTCCGTACACCCAAAGATGAAGGAAAGTGCGAACATTGATAAGATTATTTTTTTCATAATATTTGAATTTATTCTGATGTTCTTTTAAAAGTTTACCTGTAGGTTAAATGTGAAAGACCTTGTACTAGGATAGGACATATTCTCGATTCCGGGCTGCAATGTTCCTCCGGACACCCCAACAACTTCAGGGTCAAAATGTGGGTTATCGGTCCATAACAATAAATTTCTACCTGTTAGGGAAAATCTTGCATTCGAAATCGGAAGCTTATCGATTATTCTTTTGGGAAAGGAATAGCCCAAGGTAACTTCCCGCAGTTTGGTATAGGAAGCGTCATATTTGGCCGCTTCCACGTTATCCCTTTCATAATACCTATTGTTATAGGTTCTTGCATCGACATTGGTAGTATTGGGAACGTAAACCGGATTTTCACTAGTACCTGTATTCACGACTCCTTCCGCAACAATTCCTGTCTCCCTACCTTCCAAAGTTTCCATTAATTGTCCTGAAGTACTTCCTATTGTTTTGGTCCTAGACACTACTATCCCTCCTTGTCTTGTGTCCAGAAGAAATCCAAAATCAACATTTTTATATCTAAAGCTATTTTGAAAACCCAGTGTAAAATCCGGGGCATAATCCCCTTGGTACACCAAATCATCGGTACGAATAGGGATTCCTTGATTATTTACGATTTTTTGACCGAAGAACTCGCTATTGGGGTCTTCCACCCTTTGAAATCCTCTACCATAAATGGCACTGATGGATCCCCCTTCCCTAGCCTGGATAAACGCTCCGTTGGCACTGGTAAGGGTAAAATTCACTCCGCCCAAATCCTTAACCTCACTCTGATTCGTGGAAAAGTTAAAAGTGGAAGTCCACTTAAAATTATCCGAGAGCACGGGCACAAAACTCGCAATTGCCTCGAATCCATAATTACGCACCTCCCCTGCATTAATCAACTGGCTGGAATATCCACTGGCAATATCAGTACTGATGTTGATGATCTGGTTCTTTGTTGAACTGTCATAATAGGTAAGATCAAAGTTCATTCTGCTTTGGAAAAACCTCAAATCCAAACCAAACTCGTAAGAAGAGGTAATCTCCGGTTTCAAATCCGCATTAGGTATCAAGGATGACTCCGTTAAAATGGGGGTTGAACCATCAAAAGGTCTTTCATTTTGATAAAAACTACGCAATCGGTAGGGATCGGTATCGTTACCTACTTCTGCATATGCAGCCCTAACTTTAGCAAACGTAACCCATTCCGGCATTTTAAAAATGTCACTGGCTATGGCACTTAGGGTAGCAGAAGGATAGAAATAGGAATTGTTGTCCGATGGCAAGGTGCTAGACCAGTCGTTTCTTCCCGTCAAATCCAAAAAGATTTTACTATCGTATGCAAAACGCGCATATCCGTATAAACTATTGATACGTTTTTCATAATTATTGGAGGAAACCTGTACGGCCTGTCTGGAATTATTGAAGGAATAAACCCCTGGGTTGATCAATTGGGGAGCAACACTTTTGGTGAAATCCTGTTTTTGTCTTAAGATATTACCCCCACCTGAAATGTTCACATTCCATTTTTCATTGAAGGTTTTGTCATAGCTCAACAGAAAGTCCGTATTGCTTTCCTCAAAGAAAATATTATCCTCTTGATAGGTTCCAAATGGAAATCGCTGTGTACTGAATGCCCTTTTTCTCTCCCTGAAATCACGATAAAAATCACGTCCCGAACGCAGTAACAACTTCCAATTATCGGTTATATCATAGGTAAGGCTGATGTTTCCAAAAATACGATCCTTGTCCTGGGCATTGGTATTCTCATACATCGTAAAGTACGGATTGTCATGATAATTATAGTTATAATTGAATTGTTGAATTCCTTCAAGACCCGGTTGCCAATAATCCCTCAAATTATTTGTGTTCAATTGTCTACCGTACCAGATAAAAAGATACATGATACTTTCCGTGCCATAACCCACGGCCGGTCTGTTATCGCTATCCGTTTTTACATAGTTGATGTTGGCATTGACCTTTACCTTTTCCGATACATTGAGACTGCCTGAAAAGTTCAAGGAGTTTCTTTCAAGATCTGTGTTGGGAAGTGTGCCTTCCTGATCCAAGTTCTGAAAGGACAAACGCATATTCCCCATTTCACCTGATTTGGAAATGGCGATACTGTTGGTTTTTGTAATTCCGGTTTCAAAGAAATCCTTGGTATTATCAGGATTGGAAACCCAAGGAGTAGGCGATATTGGCGCATTGCTTACAAATGTGTCACCACCTCGTGTTCCGTCCGCCCTTGGAGAATCAAACTGGGGAATCAAAAGTCCGGTATCCAACCTTGGACCCCAGCTTTCATCCACACCATCGGCAATTCCTGAACCACTGCCGTCCACGAAGGCAAACTGCTGATTATTACCTTGACCGTACTCATTTTGCCAATCCGGTAGCATGAGTACATTATCAATGGTCACACCCGTGTTAAAGGAAACACCTAGTTTACTTCCTTGTGACCTTCCTTTTTTCGTGGTAATGATTATGGCACCATTGGCCGCCCTGGCCCCATAAAGTGCTGCTGCTGCAGGACCTTTTAGCACGTTTATGGATTCAATATCCTGTGGATTGATTTCAGCCGCACCGTTACCATAATCCACACTTTGGGTTCCGGAACCGCTAGATCCGACAATTTCATTACTGATTGGAGTACCATCAACTACGAACAACGGTGAGTTTCCATTGATGTTCAGGGAAGCATCTCCTCGTATGGACACTCTGGCAGACCCTCCCAGACCTGAAGGACTGTTGGTAATCTGTAAACCAGCAACCTTACCAGACATACTATTAAGGAGGTTTGGTTCCCTTGCCTTCACCACATCATCATTGTCCAATTCCTGGGAAGCGTAACCTAAGGATTTTTTTTCACGTTCGATACCCAAAGCGGTCACCACCACTTCATCCAATTGTTGCGAATCTGGCTGCAAAACAACTGTTGCCGATGTCTTTCCTACTGTTACCAGTTCCTTTGGGATATATCCTATATAGGATATGACCAAGGTTTCCCCACCTTGTGGAAGTTCTATTTCAAAATTTCCATCAAAGTCTGTGGCGGCCCCTATTGACTTGCCTTTTACAACCACCGATGCTCCTGGCAAGGGTATGTTGTTTTCGTCAACTACCTGACCTGTAAAAGCAACTTGGGAGTAACCCATGATACTTACGGTGAAGGCAATTAAAAACGTTAAGATTGAATTTTTCATTTGTTGAGTATTTGTAAAATTTGGTTAATTATTTATCAACAAATATCCAACACAAGAGTTAAGGCATGCCTTTAAACAGATTAAAAAAACGATACGGAAAAGTTAAAAGAAATAGCGCAATGTTAGGTAAACATTATTTACAAATACTCAACTTTTATAAAAGCCTGTCTGCTTCGATTTTAACAAGATATCCTAGTATTTCAGTGGATTAATGGATATTTTTATTGATCTTGAACCATCAAAAAATATTATAAATACTAAAATTCAACAACCTCAATAAAAATGGAAGATTACCTCATCGGTATTGGAAAAAGAATCAAGCAAATTCGTAAGAACAATAAAAAGACCATTAACGATGTTGCGATCAATGCCGGAGTAACGGCCGGGCTTATTTCTCGAATTGAAAATGGGCGAACCATTCCCTCCTTACCTGTTTTTTTGAAGATTGTGGGAGCCTTGGAAATGGAGATGACCGACTTTTTCGAGGGTATTCCCAGAGCACACGGTCAGGTTTTTTTAGTGACCCGTAAAAATGAACAATCCATCATCGAGAAAGAAGACGAAGCGGTCGGATTTACCTACAACTACATTTTTGGAAAACAATTGAACTCCGTGGGTTTTGAAAGTGTGCTTTTGGAGGTGCAACCCAACTCAGAACGTGACAAGGTGATAACTGATGCTTTTGAGTTCAAATATATTTTAACGGGAGAGTGCTATTACGAGATAGGTGACCAAGAGGTGCTGCTCAAGGAAGGGGATTCCATTTTTTTTGATGGCAGAATCCCCCATGTGCCTATCAACCGAGGAAAAGTTCCCTCCAAAATGTTGGTGGTCTATTTCTTTATTTGATCAAGGAAACAATACTTCTTCCAGATCAGCCAATGAATCCAAAATCATTGATGGTTCAGCGGTTGCCAGTTGTTCGCGGGTCTGCGCACCGGTAAGTACACCTACTGTCCATCCACAATTCGCGTTTTTCCCTTCTTCAATATCGATGGCTGAGTCTCCAGCTTTCAAAACATTTTCGGATTCGGTGACACCGAACATCTCCATGGCTTTATCAATCATTTCAGAAGATGGTCTTCCCCTTACCACATCATCGGCCGTAATCACAGCATCAATTTGATTGCCTGCGACCCAACCCAATTTGTCCAAAAGTGATTGCGCCGTTTTTTGGTCGTATCCTGTATTTAAAACAATTTTTACCTCTTTGGATCTCAGTGTTTGGAAAAGTTCTTCCACACCATGGTAGGTGGTTACATCAAGATTGGTGTAGGCCTCTTCCAACATTCCTTTAAAATCCTCAAAAACCGCATTGGCGTCGACCCCGGTTGTCTTGGTTTCCTTCAATATATCGGAAATGGCCTTGAACTTTTCCTTACCGGCACCAAACCCCAGTACGGTATCCAGAGAAACCTCAACACCGTGTTTGGCCAAAGCGGCCTTAACTGTTTTGTAAACTACATTGTCCTCGTTCACCGTAGTGCCTGCCATATCAAAAACTGCCAATTCTATTTTTTTCATAATTTGATTTTCTGCTTATTAAATATAGTTGCAACATTCTTCTTTGAGAACCCTGCACTGCCCGTCATTCCCTTTCCGCCGATTCCTGTTACAATATGAATATTATCGTCAATGGTTTTTTGAAAAATATCGCTGTTCTTACATTGTGAGTATATCCCGTACCACCTTTTCTTGATTTGATAGGTGGGCAGGTCGATTATTTTATTGGCCTCCCCAATCATAAAATTGTCAATATCCATATCCAGGTCATAACCCAACTCTTCAATTTTGGCGGCATCGGCATATTGATGTGAATCTCCGAGAATTATCGAACCATCGGCTGCTTGTTTAAAAAGAATGTGCACTCCCCATTTTTTCTGAAGACTGTCCTTTGGCTCATTTTCCTTGATTCTTGCAAAAGATGGACATTCGTGAAATGCTTCGTACCTCCTAATGGACCATCCCGTTAAGATGGACCCCTTTAATTGATAATTCCCTTGCGGCTTGGTCTGCATCATCTGTAGTTTGGATACTTCCAAATCACTAGCTGCAAAAATTTGAGGATATAGATTTTTAAAATCCGAACCATTACAGATAATTACCTGTCTTCCAAAAACTTCTTCGTTTTTTGTGTTTTGTACGGAAACCCATTCCCCGTTGGGTTCGCAAGAGACTACTGGAAAATCAAACTTGAGATCCAAATCCTTCTGGGCAACCAAGTATTCTTGAAGTTTATGGATCATGGTTCGTGGTTCCACGGTTACTTCATCTGGGAAAAACAATCCCGCCCTTACATAATCGGTTCGCAATCCGGGGTAACGCTCCAAACATTCTTGTTTGGTGAGCATTTTGGATGTATAATTGTTTCCGCTATTTATCGCTCTAAGCTCAATAAGCAATTGCTCCTCTTCTTCATTGGAGGCCAAATAGACCGATCCATTTTGGCGGATACTGATATCGAACTGGGATTGAATTTCTTTATAGATTCGAAGACTTTCACGACCAAATTTTTGCCATTTGGAATTCATTCCCGAAGGCACCACTTGCCCAAAATTCTGCGTGGTAGCTCCCTTAGGATAGGCATCCTTTTCCACCAAACAAACTTTTAAACCCAATTCCAATGCGTGGTAGGCGTGAAAAGTTCCTAAAATACCGCCACCTACAATGACGGCATCATATTTATTGTCCATAATCCAATTGTTTCTTGGGTTCCTCCGCCTTGCTGAGAGCGGTAAAGTGAAAATACAATATCAGAGTACTACAAATACCTATAAAAGCGACGGCGTACGTACCGTACACAAAAAATTTAAGCCACGACAAACTCGTCTGTCCAAAGTTTTTATAAAGCAGTACCAAAACGCTCCCCACATAACCAAAGGCATCGGCAATATAAATAAGGAAACCTGAATTCCCCTTTACCTTAAAGGTGGCAATAAAGCGATCAAAAAATAGACAGTTGAACGGCACATAACAAATATAGAGTCCAAAACCAGTACAAACCATCCATATAAAAGGGTCCAAAATCCCAACTTGAAACATTAGGGTGCTCCCGGCCAAAACCACTGTTCCCAAAATAAGAAGCAAATGATAGGTAAGCAAGGCTTTAAAATTATCCTTGATGTAAAAAATGGTGCCAATAATCAAGAGCACCACAAGGGCAATGATAATCTCTGAAGTCGAAAATACGGAAACGTCTCCACGGTACCCGATACTGTCCCAAAGTTCACGGGCAAAGTTGTCCCTAAAATCCCGAAATGCAGTCAAAAAAGTGTAAAACACTATGATGAGAAGCAAGGGGAACATAAATTTTTTCACCAAGTCCTTTCTTTCCCGGGCAGTCATGGGGATACGCTCAGTTCGGTTGGCAATATCCCCTGTAGTCGGCGGAGGAACGCGTTGCAACATAAAAGAGCACAACAAGAGGGGAACAAAAAAAAGGGCTCCTGTAACTGAAGGCATCCAAAATTCGCCAACACCCCAAAATTGCATTACATAAAGCCCTACGGATTTCACCACACCGCTGGACACAATAAAGCTGGCAGACAACACCACGCCCAAAATATCGGTAAACCGCCTGCCCTCAATATAAGAAAAAACAATCCCCCAAATCATTCCCAAAGGAAAACCATTGAGGAACATAAGGGGAATATTGTATGGCGCGGGCACCCAGGCAAAAAGCACTAAAGATACCTCAGCAAAAAAGACCAGGGAAATCAAATACATTAACCTACGTTTGGGCGTAAGCTCCGAGATGACCTTGATTCCAACAAACTTGGAAAGAGCATAACCCAACACTTGTGCAATGACCAACAGAATTTTGTAATCGATCCCCATGAATGCCAGTCCATCAAAAGTGGCAACGGAGAAAGGCTTTCTAAAGGCGTACATGCAAAAATAGGTGCCAAAGGCGGCCAAAGAGGCATGCAGGAGAAAGATTACGTTGGATTGTTTTTTGGACATTGCAATGATGTGTCAAAAAAGTTTACAAATACTAAATTTATTTTTCAAATTACTCACTTTTATTAAGAAGAACGGCTATTTCCAAGATTAAAAAAACGTTAGTTTAAATGTAAAATGTTAACCCATAGCAAATTTGAACTTGATTAAAACCACCAATCAACAGATTTCAGGGCATCTTCACTCAGTAATGAATAGGATGATCCAAACTCCTAATTGAATTGTTGGATGGAAAACCTGACAAAGTATACCTCCCTACAAAAATTGAACATAGCAAAACATAAACCAACAGTTGAACAACAGGCTTCCAAGACAAATCTTGCGTTTTTATGGTTCTCTGTATCCGTCATATCCAATCCAAGCCCTGTAGTTTTTCCTTTTGGAGAGGACGCCATGTTTTGATTGCAATCCCCTCGGCACATACCGTGTTGACCAGCCAACATAATTCCATCAAATTGTGCCAACAATAAAATGCGTTTACACCCCAGAGCATGCACGATTCTTCTTTTAATCTGATTTACAGGGCTTTAAATTATCCATCCATTTGACCAAACAGACAAACAGCTGTGATTGCATTTAATTTTAATTATTTGGATACCTAACTTTGGGGCCCAATGACACTTTATGATCCGCAAAAAAATAAAACGAACCTATAGAATTGGTAAATACATTTTTTACAAGGAGACGGTGGTAGATTACCGGGAAACCTTTTGGTCCTTTGTAAGCTCATTCCTTGGAATGGCCTTGATCGGTTATGTGCAGAGCCTCTACTTATCGCCACTTGAAAATGTTTTCCTGATCGGTTCGTTCGGCGCTACCTGTGTATTGATTTACGGAACGGTCCATAGCCCTCTTGCACAACCAAGGAATTTGATTGGCGGGCACCTAATATCGGCATTGATAGGGGTAACCGTATACAAAGTAGTGCCCGAACCTATCTGGATCAGCGCTCCATTGGCCGTTTCCCTATCCATTATCGCAATGCAGTACACCAAGACCCTACACCCACCGGGTGGGGCCACTGCACTGATCGCTGTAATCGGAACGGAACATGTCAGGTCCCTCGGTTATCTCTATGCCTTGTTTCCCGTGCTGTCCGGAGTGCTTATTTTATTTGTCGTAGCTATTATCTGTAACAACATGACCCACCAAAGGAAATATCCATCGAACATCAATTTTTCAAATAGGGCCAAAGGTATTGGCCTGCCCCTAAAAAAAACCTTCAAAAAACTACAAGGAAACCTGTAACGCACCGTTATAGGATGCCAACCTATATTTTTTCCAACAATCTGATTTGGGAAGGATTTTCCTTTTCCCTTTTAAGATACTTTGATTTAACAATACAAACCCAAGAGTAGGTAGGTCGAGAACCTTTTTTGGATAAAAATTCTTTTTCTCGATACAAGTTTCGTTCATGCTGTCGTGAAACCGAAATGACGAATTTTATCAAAATCCACCACGGGTCACTATACTAATTTTAACGAGCTAGCTTAAATACTTGAGATAGGGTTGTTGGTATAAACGCTCCCCCTTGGCCTTATAAAGTGCATTGGCCACGGCGGCAAAAATCGGTGGAAAGGTCGGTTCCCCCAAACCTGTGGGGTCCGTATCACTCTCAACAAAATGAACCTCGATTTCTTTGGGCGCTTCGGCCATTCGGATCATCCGGTATGCATCAAAATTGGATTTTTTCGGAACGCCTTCCTCAAAGGTCAATTCCCCATACAGGGCATTGCCTATGCCGTCCACAATACCTCCCTCGGCCAAATTGGCGGCGGCATCCGGATTGACCACGATACCACAATCCACCGCACAGGTCACTTTTTGAACCACTGGCTTTCCTTCCTTTATTTCCAGATCCAGAACATGTGCAGCATAGGAGTTATGGCAGAAATAGGCCGAAACGCCCCTGTTCCCATTGGAAGTGGCATTCCAGTTACTCTTCTCCCTTACCAATCGAAGCACGCCGGCGTAGCGGTCTGGATCGTAATCGTTGTTTTCCCCAACAGGGTCTGTCCTGGCCCGATCCAAAAGCTCCAACCGGAATGCAATCGGGTCTTTGCCCGCAGCCTCGGCCACTTCGTCCAAAAATGATTGTTCCGCACTGGCCATAAAATTGGAACGGGGCGCCCTAAAGGAGCCTATCGTAATGTTCGAATCCACGGACCAGCTTTCCGCCAAGTAATTATCCACGGCTCCGGCAGGAAAACGGTTGGCGTACAACGGACTCTCTGGAATGCCCCCTGCATTGACATGAAAGGCGACAAGATTGTTGTTTGCATCCAGGGCTGCCCTGTATTTGGCTTGGTACATTGGCCGATAAATGCCTCCCGTCATATCATCCTCTCGGCTATAAATGAGCTTTACGGGGGCTTTGACCTGTTGGGATATGAGCGCCGCTTCAATGAGCCAATGGGCATAGGACCGTCGTCCGTACCCGCCTCCCAAACGGGTCATTTGTATGTCTATGTTTTCCACAGGTATGCCAAGGCGTCCAGATAAGGCCTGTTCGGTAAGCTCCGGTTTTTGCAGCGGTCCTTTGAGCCTTGCCCTATCGTTGGTGACATGGGCAAAAAAGTTCATGGGTTCCATACAGTTATGTGCAAGAAAGGGAGCGGTATAGGTTCTTTCAATGATCTTATCGGCATTTTGGAAAACTGATTCGGGATCACCATCCTTTCGGACCTGTGCGCTTTTTTGAGCAGCCATTTTTTCCATGAGCTCTCCATGGTCCGTACTATTTTCCAAGCCGGAGGGAATGGTCAATGTAGTCTGGGAACCACCATAAGGCACCCGCTCTTCGGTATAGGTTTCAAAAGGTTCCCATTCGACCTCCACGGCCTTCTTGGCATTCATGACCTCCCATGTGGAATTCCCCACAATGGCAACGACCTCAAGAAAAGTACAGGTATCAAAATGTTGTCTGACATAGTCATCATGGAGCACCTTAATGGTAAAAACATCCTTGATGCCGGGCATGCCCTTGGCTGCCGATCCGTCCATTGATTTCAAGCGAAGACCAAAGGCGGGAGGATGCAGGATCATCGCGATGAGCATATTGTCCTGTTGGATATCGATCCCGAACAACGGTTTTCCGGTAACAATGTCCAAGCCATCCACATTTTTTTGCGAAGTACCTATGATTTTAAAGTCAGCGATATCCTTGAGCTTGATGTCTTCAGGTACGGGTATTTGGGCCGCTGAAGAGGCCATATCCCCATATCCGGCGGATTTACCACTTGACCTATGGTGCAAGACCCCGCTTTCCGTGCTGATTTCCGACACCGGCACCTGCCATTGTGCCGCTGCGGCCTCCCTGAGCATTTGTCTGGCAGAGGCCCCCGCGGTCCTGAGTCCGTTCCAGCCCCTGCGAATCGCCTGGCTTCCACCGATAAACTGGAAGGAAAAGGCCTCGGTATCCAATGGGGCCTGTTCCACGATGACATCCTTCCAGTCCACGCCAAGTTCCTCGGCCACGATCATGGGCATGGAGGTCTTCACATTCTGCCCGCCTTCCGGGTTGGGCGACATAATGGTGACAAGGCCATTGTCCCCTATTTTCAAAAAACCATTGATCTTGAACCATTCCCCGGGCAGTTTACCCACTTCTTCCGGGGTCAACTTGCAAGAGGCCAACCAATTGAAGCTCAACATCAATCCACCACCTGCCATGGCCGAGCTTTTTATAAAGGAACGTCTGTTTATTTTGGTGCTATGTCGTTTTTCCATTTATAAAGGGTAAAGGAACAATTCATCCATTGGTCTTCAATCAAATTCAACTTTTCCGCTAGCCCACCAAAGGTGGTTTGTCGGTTGCAAAGGGCTGATGGTAATGCCTTCTTCCCGTCGCCTTGTATATCGCATTGGCCAAAGCCCCGAATACCGGGGGGAAGGGTGGTTCGCCCAAGCCCGTGGGGTCAATTTCATTTTGCACAAAATGGACTTCAATATTTTTTGGTGTCTCGGAATGGCGTATGATCTTATAACTGTCAAAATTGTTCTGATCGGGCTTGCCGTCCGTAAAGGACAGGTTGCCGTACATCGCATTGCCGACACCGTCAACAATGGCTCCTTCGGCCATATTGGCCGCCGCGTCGGGATTGATAACGATCCCGCAATCCAACGCACAGACCACGCTTTCCACTTTTGGCGTATTGCCCTCCATGGTGACATCCACCACATGGGCCGCATAACTGTTGTGACAGAAATAAGCGGATACGCCCCGGTGCGTTCCCGAGGGCACTTGGGACCAATTTGATTTCTCACGGACCAGTTTCAGCACTCCCGCCAAGCGATCTGGGTCATATTCGTTTTCCTCCCCTACGGGATTGTCCTTTGCCCGCTGCAATAGCTCCAATCGAAATTCGATGGGGTCTTTTCCCGCGGCTTCGGCCACCTCGTCCAAAAATGCCTGTTCCACGCCCGCCATAAAGTTCGAGCGGGGGGCCCTGAATGCACCAATGGTGATATTGGAATTGATCTCCCATTGCTGTGCCAGATAATTATCGACGGCGCCTGCGGGGAAACGGTTGGCAAAAAGGGGCGTTTCCGGTATACCGCCCGCCTTGACATGGAACGCGATCAGGTTGTTGTTCCCGTCCAGGGCTGCCTTGTAGTCGGCCCGGTACGAGGGACGGTAGATACCACAGGTCATGTCATCTTCACGGGTATAGACCAACTTTACGGGTGCCTTGGCCTCCCTGGAGATCAATGCGGCCTCCACGGCATAGTGGCCATAGGCCCTTCTTCCAAAACCACCGCCCATCCGGGTCAGTTCAATATCGATTTTTTCCACGGGCATGCCCAATCTGGCCGCCACGGTCGGAGCGGTCAGAACCGGTGCCTGCAAAGGACCGGCCAATTTTGCCCCTTCCTCGGTCACATGGGCAAAAAAGTTCATGGGTTCCATACAGTTGTGTGCCAAGAACGGACAGCTATAGGATCTTTCGATGGTCTTTGCAGCTGTTTTGAACACTTCCTCCGGATTACCGTCCTTGCGGGTCGTGGTCGCTGACCTTTCCGCCATTTCATTCATTTGGGCATAATGGTCTTCCGTGCTTTCCAGACCGCTGGGGACATCCACTTCCATTTCGGTGCCGAATCGGTCCATTGTAAACTTGGAATCCGCAATGGGTTCCCATTCGACCTCCAATTGTTTTTTGGCGTTCATGACCTCCCATGTGGTATTGCCCACAACGGCGACCAGGTCCGTGAACGCATTGGTATCAAAATAGCCCCGTGTAAAGCCATCTTCGAGTGTCTTTATCCTGAAAACATCCACAATGCCCGGCATGGTTTTGACCTGGGAACCGTCAAAGGATTTTAATTGCAGCCCAAAGGCAGGGGGGTGTACCACCATGGCCACAAGGGCACCATCAAACCGGTAATCCAGGCCGAACAATGGTTTTCCGGTTACAATCTTGTGGTTCTCCACACTTTTCTTGGAGGTACCGATAATGGTAAAATCCTTCACTTCTTTTAAAGTGACTTCTTCGGGCACCTCTAGCTTTGCGGCCAGGGAGGCCATCTCACCGTAACCCGCTGAGTTATTGGAGGCGCTATGGCTAAGCACTCCCCCTGAAACCGTGATTTCCGATGCGGGCACTTGCCAGGTATCGGCAGCGGCCGCGATCAACATTTGCTTTGCAGTGGCCCCGGCCATGCGCAGGCCTTCCCATCTGCGGCGGATGCCTTGGCTGCCCCCTGTAAATTGCCATCCGTAGTCCTCTTGGTCAAAATTGGCCTGTTCCACCAATACATCTTGCCAATCCACATCCAGTTCGTCGGCCACGATCATGGGCATGGAGGTAATGACCCCTTGTCCAAATTCGGGATTGGGTGCCATTATGGTCACCAGTCCGTTATCGCCTATTCTTAGGTAGGCATTGATCTCGAACCACTCGTCTGGCATTTCCCGAGCGGCCATTTTTTCGGCATCCTTAGGCCTACAGGAATTCAACATGCTGAACCCAAGTACCAATCCGCCACTGGCCAGACTTGTATTTCTGATGAAGGCGCGGCGGCCCATTTGTGTCTTTATCCTTGCCATCTTCTGAATTTCTTAATGATTAAACGTTTTCCGGGTTAGCGGCAGTTTTGACCGCCTTTTTGATCCTTGTATAGGTACCACAGCGGCAAATGTTGCCGTTCATGGCCATCTCGATCTCCTGGTCCGTTGGATTGGGGTTCTTCTTCAACAGGGCGGATGCCGTCATGATCTGTCCTGCTTGGCAATAGCCGCATTGGGGCACATCAACTTCCAACCAGGCTTTTTGAACGGGATGGTCCCCATCTTCAGACAGTCCCTCGATTGTGGTTATTTCTTGGTTCCCCACGGAAGAGACCGTGAGCATACAGGATCGTGTCGCCACATCCCCAAGATGTACGGTACATGCCCCGCATTGTGCGATACCACATCCGTATTTGGTCCCGACCATGTTCAAATGGTCCCGCAATACCCAGAGCAGGGGTGTATTGGGGTCTACATCTACATCACGCTGTTTCCCATTGATATTTAAAGTGTATGTTGCCATGATAAAAAATTGTTCCTTTTAAAGTTATCGAAATTCTTTTAAAGTGCCCTCGTTGTTTAGAGCCTTTGAAGAATTGTTGTGTCAATGTTCAATTTTATGGGTATCGCGGACACTGCTAAAAGTAAGGTCCAACAGCTTCCAGTCACCGCCCTCTTTTTTATAGAATTCGGTCACCGTAAACTCATTGGACACATCATTGCCACGAACATGGGCCACAAGGGTGATCCTGTTCCAAAGCACGGCGGTGTCATTGCCAAAAAGCTCGACGGCCACATCGTGGACATCTGCCTGTTTGTACCAGATACTTCCCGATTCAATGATTTCGAGTTCCCTGTCCTTTTTCCACGAACCGCTCATGTGCACAAATTTGGCCTTGTCATGAAAAAGAGATTCCAGTTTGTCCACATCCTTGTCCGCCATCCATTGCCATTTTGTTTTGGAAAGCTCCTTGATTTCTTGTTCAATTGCAGCGTCCTGTGCGTAGAATGACATGTTGATCATCACTAAAAAAATTCCAATCAATACTGTTTTCATTTTGAAAAGTTTACAACTGTTGTAATTCATATTGTTTATCCAAAATTCAATTTTGTCGCTATATTTATGGTAATTGAATCCTCAATACCCAAACATAAACATTAATTTTAGTGGCAAACCAACCCAGATTACGGTTATACTTACCATAACTACAGAATTCAGAAGGGGGTGTTTGATTTACTGGTAATCAACAGCTTATATTTATCAAAATTTAATACTTATATGCAAGATGTATTGACCATTAACACCATAGGTGATTATCTCGCTTTGAGAAAACAGGAAGTCCTGCACCCATTGGTGGGCATAGTCGACTTTAAGCATATTGTCGAAGAAGGAAACACGATTAAGGGATACGACTCCCTACATTTTAATTGTTACGCTATCTTTATTAAGGATACCAAGGGATGTAAGATAAAGTATGGGGGCAAGGACTATGATTATGATGAGGGAACCTTGGTTTTTATAGCGCCGAATCAGACTATTGGTTTGGGGAATTATTCCCCCAATTACAAACCCAAAGGGTATGCGCTTCTTTTTCACCCAGATTTATTGCTGGGGACAGAATTGGGTCGCAAAATCCATTCCTATAGCTTTTTTGCATACTCCAGTAACGAGGCACTTCACCTTTCCACAAAGGAACGAAGGGTGATTTTGAGCTTGTTGGAAAAAATTCAGTTTGAATTGGAACAGACCATTGACAAACACAGTAAAAAGCTGATTGTATCAAACATCGAACTGTTTTTGGACTATTGTACGCGTTTCTATGACCGTCAGTTCTTGACGCGAGAAATTGAAAATATAGGCTCTCTGGAGAAGTTCGAAAAATTGTTGAACGATTACTTTGCATCGGACCAACCCCAAAAATACGGTACTCCATCGGTTGGTTACTTTGCAGAATGCCTGCACCTTTCTTCCAATTACTTTGGCGATTTGGTTAAAAAAGAGACTGGGAAATCCGCGCAGGAGTATATCCAGAACAAACTCATTGAGGTAGCCAAAGAAAGAGTTTTTGACCCCAATAAATCGGTTAGTGAAATAGCGTATGGACTAGGGTTTAAATATCCACAGCATTTTACCAGACTTTTTAAGCAACGGGTTGGACATTCCCCTAGTGAATTCAGGAATTTGAATTAGCTATTGACAGCTCCAGGCAAAGCATGATTTATTACATCTGTATTATTGTCCCCAAGAGGTAAAGCCACTTCAGAAAAGGCTATGGTTACATAAAATCTGTCTGCCATAGCGGAAACCAAAAGCAACGGAAAAGAAACAAACAGTAACCGAAAGATATTTTTCATTCTTTTGAGGTTATATTAAAATCTAAAAAATTACCTTCAGTACCATGTCGACAAAGAAACGAATTGCACAAATGATAGGTCGTCCAGAACAAGGTATCATCATTTTTAAACCTTCTCCGTTTAATAGGGGTATCTGACCTGAGCTGTTTCTGGATGTCAGGATTCAGGAACATACAACATCTTAAAATCAGCACCATCAAATACAAGAATCATTACAAAAATATGGACAAAGCATAGCATCCGCCCCTAAAAAAGGCAAAAAAAAGAGGCTGAAAAGCAGCCTCTTTATTGGTTATGTCTTGGACATCGAATAAAGTTTCTTTATGCTAGGGCATTAAGGAGTATGTAAAATCAATTCTTGTTTGGACCACAGTTCCTGTCACCTCTGTTACACTGTAAATTTCTGAAAAAGTGAATTGAGAGGAATCCTCGTTAAATTCCAGGACAGTGGTTTGCAAACTACAGGAAGATACCAGACTAAGGTTTTGAGACGCCAATTCCCATGTTCCTGTTGATGCAGCAATGTACTCACAATCTTCTTCATATTTCCCCAGTTCGTAAGCATACGACCTATCTTCCCCAAATGTATAAGAAGCATCTTTTTTACATTCAGCGTATTGTGCAAACAGGTCAGTGGATGGGTTGTCCGTGTTATCATCGGTCAAATCCAATTCTTTGGCAGCTACAATTCCAGAAAGTACCCACTCCCCTACCAATTTTTGCTCATTGGCACTAAGATCTCCCGTAAAATCTTCGGCACATTCCACCCCGTCATCCGAAGTACACGATAGAAGCATTGCACCAATACACATCAAGATTCCAGCATTAAAAAGCTTTTCTTTCATTTCGATTTAAATTTTATTGTTTAATAAATGATGGGCAAGAGTGTAAATGGTTGTGTGCAAATGCTAAAAAATCCCTTGCCAAAACTTCATCCAATTAAGACGGTCAATGTCCATTAACCGGTTTTGGGCCGAGTTCACAAAATCGCATAAAATTAAATCTAAAAAGAGCGGGTACCTGTGTTTATGTGAACAAAAAGTCCATTGCCTATTTTCCCTATATTGAACAAGAGGATGATGAAATTGCGGATGAGTTATGGCATAATTCCAAGGACAGGCTCAAGAAACTCACAGAAAAAAGAAGCCCAATGTATTTATTGATGGTAAAATTTCTATTTTTTCCGCAATGGAAGTACTACCGGAAAACTGCTGATGAGCGCTCCGAAAGTTCCCTAACTAGTGATCTGATGAAGGATTTGCTTAGAGTTCCCTGATCTTTATATTTCGGAACCAAGTTTCAAAATACCAATACTGCAGTGCTATTTTGCCCTCGGTGGTCCGGCCAAACTCAGGATATTTGGAAAAATGGGTCTCAGCGATCCTTTCTTTCCATTCAGGTGTGCTGAAATCTTCCTCAGCAGTGAGAACCCCATTCAGGTAAAACGCTACTTTCCCGTCCACTTGTTTTATTCGGGTCTTGTTCCACTCCCCTTGTTTTACCTCCACTTTATTTTGCTGAGGCTGAAAAACGTACAAACAACCCGGCCTTTTCTCTGGTACATCGTAATCCATGTGGTCCGCTCCCAACATTTGATATTCCGGGCCACTTTGCCATGCGGTTGGAACATCCGGCATTTCTTGTACGTTGATGAAAATTCCGCTATTTCCGTTCCCAGCCACCTTCCATTCCAAGACTAGTTCATAATCGTCATAAGGCTGATCGGTAACCAAATCGCCTGCCGTTAAAGATTCATCGCTGGTATTGCTATGCAATTCACCATCCACAACCTCCCAAACCGAATTGGCGTTGGGATTGTTGTACAGATGCCATCCGTCCATCGTCTCTCCATCAAAAAGCAACTTCCATCCTTCTTTCCTTTCCACATCCAATAATTGGTTATGGGCAGCATTTTCAATGGCAGCTTTTTTGGTTCGCCAAGTATTGGACTCTTCCTTTTTGGTCTCGCTCTTACAGGAAGCCAGCACCAATAATGCGATAATACATCGGGTAATTCTTGAATACATTTGTGGTTTAGTTTGATTTATAGTGCAGTGGCTAAAGATAAAAAAAGAAATCCATCCAATGTTGCCCAGATATATATCAATACAATTTTTGATGGTTAAGTGACTTAAGTCACTTTGGGAAAAATCGGGTTTTTATAAATTGCAGTCTATAATTTTTTAGAAACAATGAAAGGAAATTTTGCAGCTTTGATCAACAGCGACCAATTAACGCTAGTGGATTTTTCGGCAGAATGGTGTGGTCCCTGTAAAATGTTGGCCCCAATTTTAAAACAGGTAAAAGATGAAATGGGCGATGATCTAAAAATTGTGAAAATAGACGTCGATAAAAACCAAAGCCTTGCCAACACCTACCAAGTAAGGGGTGTTCCCACAATGATCTTCTTTAAAAACGGCGAACAACTCTGGAGAAAATCCGGAGTACTCCAAAAGGGGGAAATTGTGCAATTGGCAAAATCGTTCTTGTAATCTTGTACCGATTATTCAAATAAGTGGATGACCAAAAAAGGCACCTTGGAATTAAAACTTACTTTTTTGATGACAGGTTCCCGTGTCAACCTTTCAAAGAAAGTATGGTTTTGATTGATCATTACAACCATATCAATGGTTTTGTCTTTTTCAACCAATTGCTGAATGGCATTGTTAACTGAAGTATCCTTTTCCACCTCAATAAATTCGTAGTCGATGGATTTAAGGCGGTTTTTCAATCCTTTTTTGGAAGCTTTTTGTTCAGGGGCCAGTGCATCCAAACTGCCTACATGGGCTATCCATAATTTAGCTTTGAAATGTTCGACGAAATTCAAAAGTGGTTTCAGTTCGTAGTTTTCAAAGAGATGCTCATAACCCGTTGCCAATAGTATGGCATCTATTTCTTTGTCTATTTGATAATCATCCGGTACCGCAATAACAGGGCAAAAATCCACTTCCTTGATAACTTTATAGGTATTGCTTCCCATAAAGACTTCTTTTAATCCCGAGGCCCCTTTGGTTCCCATAATAACGTAATCAATCTCCTCGCGGTACACTGTCTTGCCAATGGCATTGACAAGGTTATCCGGAACCGAACGGGCAATAAATGTATGTTCGGGGTTTTTGTCAAAGCTTTTTATTTTTTCCAATTCCCTTTTGAGGTCACGGTCGGATTGTTCCTTGATCAAATTGTACAAACGGGTATCGTTGGCTCCCGCCATTTTGGTTGATAAGCCAGAGGCACCCACCTGATAAGAATTCAGGATAAAAAAATCACAGGGAACATCCTTAAAGATCGTCAAAGCATAAGCAATGGCGTTCCAAGCATTATTGGAAAAGTCCGTGGGCAATATGATCCGTTTTTTCTTCACGATTTTATCTCTTAATGTTCTGCATTACCATAAATGGTATTTTAATCTTCAACCCAAGTAAATCTACTGTCGACCTATAGAGCATATCCTCAAAAAAGGAGTGCCTAGAGTTCAACATAACCAGCATCCCTGCGTCTTTTTGCTCAATCTGCTCCAGAATGACCCCTGCTTTGTTTTTAACAGGCGTTGTCTCAAAATGGAGATAGCTATTGGCCAAGGTTTCTTCCAAAAACAACTTGTTATCTTCTTGTCGAGGACTGAGTTCCTCAAAATCCGTGATGTACAAACAGTATACCTTGGACTTAAACTTACCGGCCAGGTCACCTAAAAGTTTTAACTCCCTTCGCTTATAAGGAAGCAAATAATCTGTTGGAAAAAGAATGGCCTTAGGTTGTCTGTACTCGAAATCTTCCGGTATGGCCAGCACCGGACACTTTACATATTTAAAAATCTCTATGGTGAAACTCCCGAATGTGGTTTTGTGATCGCTGGTCTCCCCTTTGGTTCCCATGATCACCACATCAATGTTCATTTCATCCACAAAATCATTTATACTATCCACTAGGTTGTCAAAACGTGCTACGGTCTCAAAATTGTGCAAGGGGTTTGGTGGTTCTCCAATTACGGAGTTGACCAATTTATCCAATTTCTTTACCGTTTGTTCCCTTTTCTCTTCTTTCAGTTTCCCAACACCCTCTAACACTGCCGTTTTGTACTTGCCGTACACCTCCTCGCCATAGGCGTGCAGCACAAAAAAACAAGCGCGCTCACATTTAAAAAGCTCTTGTGCATATTGCAGGGCATGCAAAGCATTTTTGGAAAAATCGGTAGGAATCAATACGGTTTTCATGGGTATCTCGCTTTTATCAAAGATAAATCGATGAAAACGTATAAAAAATGACCTAGGTCACGATATGGATGGAAAATATCTTAACATCCTTTATTTTGAAGGACTTCCATAAAACAATAGTGCCCCTTAAAAGGAGCACTGTTTATACTATATATTCTAATAGTTATTATTTACCATTGAACCATATCATCACATAGGCAACGATAGCTATAATAATGACAGAAATGGCAATATCTTTCCAATTGTAGCTGCTTTTGTTCTTCTTTCTTTCTTCATCTGAAATAGTGGCATAGGTAAGGTTCTTTAGCTTTTCATCTGATGGTGCCGGGGTAGCATAACTCACGACCACAATCAATATAATGCAGAAAAGGAAGAACCATGATGCAAAGGACAAGAAGTTCATATCCCCTAAAAGGAACCAGAAACTTCCGGGATCCAATGAATCTTTGACCAACTCAAGAACAATCCTTAAAGCCCCAACGATAAATCCAACCACCATGGTTACAAATGCGCCCTGTGAGTTGATTCGTTTATGGAAAATACCCAGTAAGAACACCGCCGTAATCGGAGGCGCAATATAAGATTGGACGCTTTGCAGATATTCGTAGAGCACCCCGGAGATATTGGCCATGATCGGAATCCAAATAATACCGATAATCACAACTATTATTGTTGCGATCTGACCTGTTCGCACCAATTTTTTCTCTGGCGCATTGGGTCTTAGTTTTTTATAGATGTCCACCGTAAACAAGGTAGAGCACGAATTAAATACGGAAGCCAAAGAACTCATCAAAGCGGCCAAAAGTCCTGCTGCCACCAAACCTCGAAGTCCCGATGGCAACAAGTTACTCATCAAAACCGGGAATGCTTCATCTGGACTGTCCCAGTGCAATTCTCCCCTCATCTTTAAGGTAAGGGCGATCACACCTGGAATCAAGAACAAGAATACAGGGAAGAGCTTTAACAAAGCACCAAAAATCGTTCCTCGCCTACCTTCTTTAATATTCTTTGCGGTTAAGGCACGCTGCACAATATATTGGTCCGTACACCAATACCAAATACCGGTAATGGTACTGGCAATTAAAAGTGATGGCCAAGGAAAATCAGGGTCTGAGGCCGACCTCCACATGTTAAGGTATTCAGGGGTTACGGTTTCTTTCATACTTTCCCATCCGCCTACATGGTCTAAACCAATAAATGTTAGGGCCGCGGCTCCTATTACCAAGATAATGGCCTGCAAGGTTTCTGTATATACCACGGCACGCATACCTCCAAGCACAGTATAAATCCCTGTAAGCACAACGGTTGCTATGGCACCTGTCCAAAAGTCGATACCCAATAATGCCGACACCACTACTCCACCAGCATAAATGGTTACGGAAATTTTGGTGAGCACATAGGCCACGATGGAAAATACGGAGAGAATCCATCTGGCCCTTGCGTCAAATCGTTTTTCCAAAAATTCGGGCATGGTAAACACTCCCGCTCTTGCGTAGAAGGGCAAGAACACCCAACCAAGAATAAGAACGATCCAAGCCTGTATTTCGTAAATGAGCATGGGCAAACGGTCCCCTGCACCAGCTCCTGCCAATCCCACAACATGCTCCGAACCAATATTCGATGCGAAAATTGAAGCACCAACAACAAACCATCCCACATTTCTACCTGCCAAGAAATAATCCTCGGTGTTGTTCTCTTTTTTTCGGATTACCCATAGGGCTATTCCTAGAAGTACCAGAAAATACATGGATATGGCAATCCAATCAAAAGTATCCAGCGTCTGCATAATAGTTTATTGTTTGGTTGATAGTCTGAACATGGTCCTAGTAGAATACGTTTCCCCGGGATTTAACCTAACTGAGGGAAAATTAGCTTGGTTAGGGCTATCTGGATAATGTTGTGTTTCCAAACAGAACCCAGAACGTTTCCCGTAGGCACCCCCATCCTTTGCCGGTAATGTGCCATCCAAAAAGTTTCCGCTGTAAAATTGTATGCCCGGCTCATTGGTATACACCTCTAACAATCTACCCGTGTTGGGATGGTACGCCGAAGCTGCCAAACCAAAATCTTCTTCTCCCTCGTTGAGCACCCAACAATGGTCGTATCCTCCCCCAAGGTCCAACTGTTCATTGTCGGCCTCTATCTCTTCTCCGATGGATTTAGGTTCTTTAAAGTCAAAAGGAGTTCCAGCAACTTCCCTAAATTCCCCTGTTGGGATCAAACCTCCATCAACCGGCAGGTACGTATCTGCATTCAAATAGATCTCATGGTCCAAAACGGGCTTGGAAAGTTGCCCCGAAAGATTAAAATAACTGTGTTGTGTTAAGTTAACTACCGTTGGTTTGTCAGTAACAGCTTCATATTGGATATCCAATTCGTTCTCATTGGTAAGGGTATAAGTAACTTTTACATCCAATTTCCCAGGGTATCCTTCTTCCCCATCTTCACTGGTGTAGGTAAGCTCCAAAGTCGCTCCCGCTCCTGTATTTTTGGGTATAGCGTTCCAAATTACCTTATCGAATCCTTTTTCCCCTCCGTGAAGGTGATTGTTACCATCGTTCGTGGCCAGCGTGTAGGTCTCGCCATCCAAAGAAAACTTCCCTTTGGCAATACGATTCCCATACCGCCCAATAAGTGCTCCAAAGTATGGGCTACCATCAAGGTATTGTTCCAAACGATCAAAACCTAGGACTATATCCTCATAGTTTCCCTGTTTATCGGGGGCCGTCCAACGAGTGATGATACCACCATAGGTGATGACATCCACTTCCATTCCTGCTTCATTTTTTAAAGTGAATTTCTTCACCTTTGTGCCATCGGGCATTTCCCCAAAAATGGTTTCTTCAATGGGGTTTTGTTCACTTTCAGTTTTTGCGGTTTCCATTTCTGACTGGCTTTCTTTTTTGTTTTGCTTACAGCCCATAGTTGTAAAGACCAAAAGTAAAACACAGTAAAATATAGAAGGTTTGGCTATCCTCATCATTTATAGTTTTATGTTAGTATGATTACATTCCATGCTGAAACAAATGATAGTATGCTTCGTTGGCGTGGAGTTGATCTTTAAATGCTCTAAGTTTCGTGTCCGAATCTATGACTAAAAGTTCTATTCCGAAAATATCGGCGAAATCTTCCATGTATTCGGTGGTCAATGCTTGTGTATACACGGTATGGTGCGCCCCACCAGCATGAATCCATGCGGTAGCGGCAACATCCAGATTTGGTTTTGCATCCCAGAGCACACGTGCCACGGGCAGTTTTGGCAAATCGGCCATAGGCTCCACGGCCTCCACTTCGTTCACGATCAAACGGAACCTATTGCCCATATCGATCAACGAAGCGTTCAAAGCGTTACCCGCTGGTGAATCAAAAACCAAACGCACAGGGTCTTCTTTGCCTCCGATGCCCAAGGGATGCACTTCGCAAGATGGTTTTGCACTTGCAATGGAAGGACAGATCTCCAACATATGCGAGCCCAATACATAATCTTTTTCAGGGGTGAAGTGGTAGGTATAGTCCTCCATGAACGAAGTTCCACCGTCCAATCCGTCGGCCATTACTTTCATGGTTCTTACCATGGCAGCGGTTTTCCAATCGCCTTCGCCACCAAAACCATATCCGTCGGCCATTAAACGTTGTACTGCAAGGCCTGGCAACTGTTTCAAGGCACCAAGATTCTCGAAGGTATCGGTAAAGGCCTTGAACCCGCCTTCATCCAAAAAGGTGCGAAGTCCCAATTCAATTTTTGCCGAATCTATCAAGGATTGACGTTGTGCTCCATTTTTTTGAAGGGATTCCGACAAATTGTAACTGGCTTCGTATTCATCAACCAATTGATCAACGGCATGTTGGTCCAATCCATCAATAATATTGGTTATATCTGACGAATCATAACCGTTCACAGCTACGCCAAAACGCATCTGGGCGGCGACCTTATCGCCTTCGGTAACTGCAACTTCACGCATATTATCGCCAATACGGGCTACTTTCATGTGCTGCAATTCGTCAGCCCCCAAAGCAACTCTCGCCCAAACAGCCAGTTTTTGTTGCACGCGCTCATCTTTCCAATGACCCACCACTACTTTGCGATTTTTGCGCATTCTGGACATCATAAATCCAAACTCACGGTCACCATGCGCGGATTGGTTCAGGTTCATAAAGTCCATATCAATATTGTCCCAAGGGATTTCAGCATTAAATTGCGTATGTAGATGACACAATGGCTTACTCAATATCTTAAGGCCGGCAATCCACATTTTTGCCGGTGAAAAGGTATGCATCCATGCTACCAAACCAATACAGGATGGATTGTTGCTCGCTTCACGACAAAGAGCGGTTATTTCTTGCGGTGTGGTAACAATAGGTTTAAAAACCAAGGAGACAGGCAATTTCCCGGCTGCATTCAAGCCATCAACAATATTTTTTGAATTACTGGCCACTTGTTTTAAGGTTTCGGGACCATATAAATGTTGGCTTCCTGTTACAAACCAGATCTCTTTTTTGGATATTTTCATTTACTGTAATTTTTTTATTGACCGTAGTAAGCATTTTTTCCGTGCTTACGTTCATAGTGTTTTTTTATTAGTGAATCTTTTAATCTAGGCGCTTGGGGGTTTATCTGTAAGGTCAAGTAGGCCATTTGGGCCACTGTCTCCAACACTTTGGTATTGTAAACCGCCTTGGCCGCGTTTTTGCCCCAAGCAAATGGGCCATGGTTTCCAATGAGTATCATTTCAACCTCGTTGTAATCCAAATTTCTTTCCTTGAAGCAATCCAAGATTTGGATGCCCGTATTGTGCTCGTAATTTCCTTCAATCAGTTCATCTGCCATCGGCGGGGCACAGGGAATATCCTGGGTAAGGTGATCGGCATGTGTGGTTCCAAAAATTGGGATATCCCTTTGCGCCTGCGCCCAGGAAACGGAATACATGGCGTGGGTATGGGCCACCCCCCCAATATTTTCCCATTTTTTATAAAGATAACCATGGGTTTTGGTGTCGGATGATGGCCTAAGGTTTCCTTCAACCACATTATTATCATAATCCACAATTACGATATCCGCTGGTTTTAGGGTTTCGTATGGCACACCACTGGGTTTTATAGCGAAAACAGCATTGTCCCTGTCCACGGCGCTTACATTACCAAAGGTGTATATGACCAACCCCAGGGCATTGAGTTCCATGTTCGCCTCGTAGCATTCTTCCTTAAGCGATTTGTATTTTGAGCTCATGGCTTATTTGTTTTTGTTGGTTTGCTGTTCCACAAAACTTCCAAGTTGTTTGTAGTCTTCCAATAATTTGGCGTACACTTCCACTTGGGAGGACTGTGGAGAATATTTTGCTTCAAAGTCACTTCCCATTACTTTGCTGGCCTCGATCACATTTTTATGGATTCCTGATGCCACCGCAGCATAAATAGCTGCACCCAAAGCTGGGGCTTGGTCCGATTCTGCCACTTTTATGGGCATGTTGAGCACATTGGCCAGGGTCTGCATAATGAATGGCGACTTCCTCGCCACCCCACCGATTCCGATTACGGTATCGATTTTCACCCCTTCATCTTCAAACCGGTCCACGATCATTTTGGAACCAAAGCAAATGGCATTGACCAAGGCCTTGAAAATATGGGGGGCTTTGGTTCCCAGTGATATTCCCGAAATGGCACTTTTCAATTCTTGATTGGCGTCTGGCGTTCTTCTTCCATTTACCCAATCCAAGGCTATCGGGACCACTTCCGACAGAGGGATACTTTCGGCCTGTTCTGCCAAGCTGCGAATAAATTTGGATTCGATCTCAGCTTTAAGTTCTGCCTTTTGTTCTTCGGAAAGCACTTTGGAGTTCAAAACCAGGTTATCAATGGGCCATTGCAACACGCTTTTGAACCAGGCCAGCACATCTCCAAAGGCAGATTGCCCGGCTTCGAGACCGACCATGCCAGGGATTACGGAGCCATCAACCTGACCACAAATACCTTTGACGGTCTTGTCGCCAATGGCTTCATTGGAGGACACCATAATGTCACAGGTGGATGTACCCATGACCCTTACAAGTGCGTGATGGTCCACTTTGGCACCAACTGCCCCTGCATGGGCATCAAAAGTACCTACGGCAATCACTGTATCGGTGGTTAGGCCCAATTTGCCCGCCCATTCTTTATTTAGATTTCCTGCTATTTCGTTGGATGTAAATGTTTCTTCGTACAAATCATCACGAAGTGAGGCCAAATAGGGGTCCAGTTTTGATAAAAATGCCGCATCGGGCAGTCCGCCCCAGCTTTCGTGCCACATGGCCTTGTGGCCTGCTGCGCATCTGCTACGCTTGAATTTTTTCAAATCCTTTTCATCCGCCAAGAGATAGGTGATAAAGTCGCAATGCTCCATCCACGTGTGCGTGGCATCGATTACATCCTTGTCTTCCCTGGCCACATGGAGTATTTTGGCCCAGAACCATTCCGAAGAATAGATTCCGCCTTCATACTTGGTGAAATCCACACCGCCCCAACCTCTTGCCAATTCGTTGATCTCATTGGCTTCCTTAACCGCTGTATGGTCCTTCCAAAGTACCATCATGGCATTCGGATTTTCCTCAAAGCCCGGCACCATGGCCAATGCCACACCACCTTCGGTCACTGGCATGGGCGAAGAGCCTGTGGTATCGATACAGATTCCCTTTACGGTTTCCGGGGCCACGCCACTCTGTTGTACCACAGTGGTTATGGTGTGTTCCAATCCTTCGATATGGTCCAGGGGGTGCTGCCGGAATTGGTTGATTTCCGGCTTGCAATATTTCTGTGCCCTCCATCTGGGATACCAAAATACTTCCGATGCCAGTTCCGCCCCATTTTGAGCATCGATCATCACCGCCCGTACCGAGTCGGAGCCGTAGTCTAGTCCTATTACGTATGCTTTCATTATGTTGGTCAGTCTTCATAGGGCATTTTTCAATGCCGAGTGTTGTATTTATGTATAAATATGTGTTCTTTAATATATCAACATCAATAGCTTTTAAGCCCAAAACCTATTTTCGGTACAATTCTTCAAAACGCTGTTTTGAAAAACCACTCAAATTGACGGTTTTGAACATAAAAACACTTCAGTTCCAGTTTTTTTGCTCGATCTTTTAAAAAAATGTCCGAAAAATGTATCAAGAACAAATGCTTTTTTTTATCCATTATTCAAATTAATCCCAATCCGTATTGCCTTCTGCCTTAGCGGGCAACCATACCTTCATTTTCCCGATTCCCCTATTGGACCAAGCATAATAGGGTATGGCGGTCAATTTTTCGTTTGATATCGTATTGACCCCTTTCAATAAATCGGGCTGCATCTCCACCTTGAATTCTTCGTTTGCAGATAGTTGGATATCATCAAACTTGCCTTTGTTATCGATTTCTTCTACCGCATAAACAATGGGGCCATATTCAAGTGACATTTTCCCTTTATCTTCCTCTACTTTTGGATTGGCGATTACTTCTCGAACAGACATTGGAAATTCCAGTTCTAACACATCCCCCTTTGTCCACTCCCTTGAAATGGTGAAATAGCCATCCTCGGCTTGAACATCGAGTTCTTCGCCGTTCAGGCTTATCTTGTTTGTTTCAGTTGTAGTTGTGCCATATTGGTAGAGGTTCCCGGGCAATACCTCGTTCCTAGCCCAGCCGGGAATCCTGAGTTTCATGGCAAAGTTTCCTTTTTCCTCTTTTGGGTCGATGGAGAGTTTTACCTTTCCGTTCCAAGGGTATGAGGTTTCCTGTGATAGTTTTACGGTTTGGGCTTTAAGATCGACCGTGGCATCGTTCGTTGCGTATAGGTTCACAAAAACCGTATCGTCCGTTTTGGAATAGATCAGACCGGGCATTGCGGGAAGGAATCGTATGACGTTGGTGGGGCAACAGGAACAATCGAACCAGTCCTTTCGGGTGCAGGCCCCTTGATTGAATTTGTATACCCCATCGGATTCCAAGGCATTGGGATAAAAGAATTTTTGTCCGTCCAAAGAGAGTCCAGAGATCAACCCATTGTAGAGGGTCCGTTCAATCACATCAAAATATTTTACATCCCCTGTCAGGTTGTGCAATCTGTGGTTCCAATAGACATCGCCAATGGCGGCACAGGTTTCATTGTAGGCCGTCAGGTTGGGCAATTCGTAGTTCTCACCAAAAGCCTCCCCTTCGTGTTTGGCCCCGATCCCACCAGTGATGTACATTTTTTTGTTCACCATATTCTCCCAAAGGGCGTTCACAGCCTTCAGGTAGGCCGTATCCTTTTCTATGGCTGCTATGTCCGTCATACCGGCGTACATATATACTGCCCTTACGGCATGCCCCACCACTTCATCTTGGTCTGTCACGGGCACATGATCCTGGGAATAATCACCAAAAAGTTCGTGGTGTTCCGGTTTTCCTCTATGGTCCAGGAAGTATTTGGCCAAATCAAAATAGTCCTTCTTTCCAGTAGTTTGATAGAGTTTTATCAAACCTGTTTCAATGATCTGGTGTCCCGGCACAGCAGCAACTTTGCCTTCCCCCTCACCAAAAGTCCGCACCATCAGGTCCGCATTTTTGATGGCAATGTCCAGAAAGTTCCGCTTCCCAGTGGCCTTGTAATGCACCACGGCAGCTTCGAACAAATGTCCTGCATTATAGAGTTCGTGGCTCATGTCCAAAGATTCCCAACGTTCGCCCCTGTCCACTTTTACCCAACTTGCCGGGGGCTTTGCGGGATCTATGGTCCGCCAGGTAGTAAGATATCCGTCCGTTTCCTGCCCCACTTTTATGATGTACACCAAGGAATCCAGCAATTTTTCCAGTTCGGGGTTGGGTGCGCTGATCAGCGAATTGGAGGCTCCCTCTATAATCTTATACACATCCGTATCATCAAAGGGCATGGCCCCTTTAACCGAGCCTTCCATCTCTCCGCCGGCAATCAAAAAATTATCGAACCGTCCCTCTTCCCTACACTTTTCTATGGCATATTCGATGGTTTTTTCCTGTACTCTTTGGATGATGGGCAGCCAAAAATCGTCGTGCACTTTTACATTTCTGATATTTATGGGCTCAATGGGATACCCAGATGCCACATGGGCCTTCTCCTTGCTCTCTTGTTGTTTTTCTTGCTGCTCCTTACATGATGTGGTCAACACCAGAAAACTGGTCATTGCCAATAATGCTTTTTTCATTTGGTGCTATTTTCCTTGTAAAACAATAAGCGAGTGTGCGGGAATGACAAGCGAGATTTTCCCTTTTTTCAATTTGGCTCCTTTGAATTCCTTTGGGGTCACTTTTTCGGGATCATCAAAGGAATTATAGTCCTGCAACCTATCCGATGTCAAAACCTGTCCATTGATGTTTTTGATGTCCAGACCGGAAATATCCAGTTCTACGGGCATATTGTTTTCAGGGTCTATGTTCACCAAGGAGATATGGATCTTCCCCGCTTGATCCCTTGACGCGGATACAGATAGGGCCGGAAGTCCCCTGAACATTTTATTTTTATCAATTTTGGATGGCAACAACTGCGCATCTTGGTGCACTTTGTACATGTGCATGACATGGTAAGTGGGGGTTTTGATCATTTTCTCCTCGTCAGTAAGGATCACGGCCTGTAGCACATTGACCATTTGGGCCAGATTGGCCATTTTCACCCTTCGGGCGTGGTTATTGAACGTATTGAGCACGGTTCCTGCGATCATTACATCACGGATGGTGTTCTGTTGGTAAAGCACTCCGTTTTTTACTTCGGGCTCGGCATCGTACCAGCCTCCCCACTCGTCCACAAAAAGGTCCACTTTCCCTTCGGGATCGTACTTGTCCATGATCTCGATGTGCTTGGTGACGTACTCTTCCATCTTCAGCGCCTGCTCCATCGACTTGAAGTAGATCTCATCGTCGAAATTGACAGATGGCCCTTTGTTGGACCAATCAATCACTGCGTAATCGTGAAGGGCCACGGCTTCCATTAATTCATGAGGCACATTTTTCATAAGGGTTTCCGTCCAGTGATAATCGTCTTCCGATGCACCTGATGCAATCCTATATACTTCCGTCTCACCAGACCAACCGGGCATGAAAGTGGCATATTGTCTGTAGATATCCGCGTAGTATTCCGCTGTCATGTTGCCACCACAGCCCCAGGTTTCGTTGCCAACCCCCCAATATTTTACTTTCCACGGCTCTTCCCTGCCATTTTCACGGCGCCAATCGGCCATGGGACTGATCCCGTCATGGTTGGTGTACTGTACCCAGTCTATCAACTCCTGTACAGTGCCACTGCCCACATTGGCAGAGAGGTAGGGTTCCGCACCCAATTCTTCACAAAGGTTCAAAAAGTTATGGGTCCCAAAACTGTTGTCCTCTGTGGTTCCGCCCCACCATCGGTTCACGATGGTAGGTCTATCTTCTTTGGGCCCTACCCCATCTTTCCAGTGGTAGGTATCCGCAAAACAACCTCCTGGCCACCTTAAATTAGGGATATTGAGTTCCTTGAGGGCCTCGATAATATCATTTCGGACTCCATCGGTATTGGGAATGATTTTGTTTTCCTCCCCAACATAAAGCCCCTCATAAATACAACGTCCCAGATGTTCGGCAAAATGGCCATAGATGTGTTTACTAATTTGCGGCGAACCGGATTCTTCTGTTATTTGGACCACAATGGATTGTTGTGCGGACAACTGCATGGAGAAGATCAAGCTGAAAAGTAAGGCAAAATATTTCATGAAAAACTAAATTACGGATTACAAAAAGTCAAAAAAGGACCACGAACCTACCATGGCCATAACCATATATCACTAAACTTAAACCAACCCAAACAAGTCGCTTTGATCAACTATTGAAGGCCATTTCTTTAAGTGTTGTTTATACATTTATAAATATAGCAAAAGTTTTTGCGTTAAAACAAATTAAATTACAATTTTTATGTGTTTAATTTACACAATTAAAACCAAAAATACATTCAACTGATTTTATGGACCTTAAATATCCACAGGTATCAAGCAATTATTCATTATTGTGAATTTTGAAGGGACCAAAAGTGATTTTGGGGCCATTTCCGTACTGGATATTTGTCAAAAAAAGTTAGTTTTAAGAATTTAGAGCCCATGGAAATACCCAAAGAAGCGAAATTGTCCAAGGACATCAACACACAACTCAATTTCTATCAAAAAGAAGACCAAGTACTTTTGGCCGTGGACTGCATTATTTTTGGTTTCGACAAAACCAACCTGAAAATTTTGCTGATCAAACGAAATTTTGAACCTGAAAAGGGAAAATGGTCCCTAATCGGTGGGTTCTTGAAAAAAAATGAAAATCTCGACCAAGCTGCGACACGGGTGCTGAACACCCTCACCGGATTGAGCGATATTTACATGGAACAGCTCTACACCTACAGTAAAGTGGACCGAGATCCCGGCCAACGCACCATATCGGTGGCATATTTTGCCCTGATCGATGTGGATTCCCACCAGTTTGACGGGATTCAAATCGATTCTGCCCGTTGGTTCGACCTTGATGAAGCTCCCGAGCTCATTTTTGACCATAATGAAATGATCCGGAAGGCCATTTCAAGATTACAGCGTAGGGCCATGACCATGCCCATCGGGTTTGAACTGCTCCCTGAAAAGTTCACCATGCGACAGCTTCAAAACCTGTACGAATCCATTTTGGACAAAAAACTGGATAAGCGCAACTTCATCAACAAGATCAATTCTTTGGACGTATTGGTGAAATTGGACGAAAAGGATATGACCGTCTCGCGTAAGGGTGCCTATCTGTATGTTTTTGATAAAGAGAAGTACGAGAAAAAGGTCGAGGAAGACGGATTCAGTTTCAAACTGTGACCATTGTCAAAAGCTGTTCGGTTACTTTTTACCGTCTGACGGTCTTGTTGCCTCCATCAGCTTTTTGATTTCACTTTCGGTCAGCGCATAATCATACATCTGCATGGATGCCATATGGCCAGAATAGTTCTCACCCACATCCGAGGCACCTATCCTTATTTTGGCAGCATCGATTTGCGAGGCAAGGGCCATGACTTGGGAATTGTCCAATTTCCCATCCACATATATATTTTCCACTACTCCATCAAAGGTCAGCACTATATGGTGCCATTGATCGGCTGATGGAAGATTATTATATTCCATATCAAAATGGCCATCCAAATGTGCGGCTGCCCCATAATGTCCACTGTTAAAATGCAAAGCATTGTAGGAATTGGCCAAATTGAACCTGAACCTGTCGCACCAAGACACCAAACACTCGTCTTCTTTGGCTATTTGAGGGTTTTTGACCCATGTGGCCACGGTAAAAGAACCGTTCCATTCCAGACTTTTTGGAACCGGTCTGTCCAAAACAAGTGCCCCCTTGGTGAAGTTCAATGCCCTTGTCCCTTCCGCATCCTCTTCAACGGTCACTTCGCCTTCCTTCTCAAAATTTCCCCCGATGTTTCCCCTATTGGGCAGACTGGCAAGGTCATGTTGGATAGGTAAATCATTTGCATCAATAGCTACCAATTTCCTATTCAAACTTTTGGCCCCAGGTCCTTCTTTTGATGGTTTGCTTTGCAAATCCAACGGAGCCTCAAACAAGGAACCGAACACCTTGATGTTCCAGACCGCTGCGTACAGACCCGTCTTTTCAACGTCCAACACGGTAAGTTTCAAATAACGGGCCTTGACATCCCTGTCATCGATCATGGGACTCCCTGCAATCCTATTTTTAGAACGGTCTGCGAAAACCTCCCAATTTTTCCCATCCAAGGAATATTCCAATTTGTATTGATAGTAGTATCCGGCAAACTCAAATTGGGTCATCACCCTTTGTATTGGGGACACTTTTCCCAGATTCAAGGTCAAATGCTGCGGAAATGAATTGTTGCCAGCTTTCCACATGGTCGCATTGTGGTCGTCCGTGGCAAAAGATGGCTTGTACCGATAATCGTATTGGAGCGATTGTAAATGGTAAAAGGAAGAGGCGGTTGCCTTAGCTCCAAGCGCCAGGTTCTTCGGAGCATTGGATTTTACAAAATGTTGAAGGTCCTTGCTTCCCGGAACTACCTTCCTTATGGTGGAATCGTTTTCAAAAACCATTTCATCCATAGTAACTTGACGCGAGAGACCTCCCCTTGTCATGGGGTAATCGTGCTTATGATAAACAATATAGTAGCGTCCATCTTCTTCCAAAACCGAATGATGTCCGGGCCCGTGGACAGTTCCTTCCCCATTGGTACCAAGAATTGGATTGTTAGCACCTGGGGTAAAGGGTCCATAGGGGGTGTCGGAATAGGAATATCTGACGTTGTAGGTTTCATCATGGCAGGAGCCACCGGAATACATCAAAATGTATTTGCCCCCTTTCTTCATCATATAGGCGGCTTCAAAAGGTTTTGGGGTCTCCTCCAAAGGAATGTTCTTTGCATTGCTGACCTTTGACATGTTTCCACTGTCCAATTCGCCTACGGCATATCCGCCATTGTAGTGCACCCAAGTGCCCCAAAAGGCATAAATTCGTCCATCATCATCCTTAAAGAATTGGGCATCGAGGGACGGAAATCCTTTTCTGGGATAGTTGTGGGCGATTACCGGGGTATCATCCTTGTTCAATTTTTCCCAAGGGCCAACGGGGGTGTCGGACACATATCCATAGATATTGCACCCCGCCTGACAATTACCAAAATAGAGGTAATATCTACCATCATCCCCTTCAATGATATCCGGCGCCCAGAAATTCCTAAGGTTGATGGATTCCAGCGAGGGAACTTCCATGGTATAGTTGTACCAATGCCCAAAATCCTTGCTATACCAAACCGTAGGCACCCCGGAGGCCAACATTTCATTGTCGGTAGTGGCGTAGATGTAGTAGATATCTCCAAACCTTTTGATGGTAGGGTCGGCAAAATATCCGGGAAGAATCGGGTTGATATCTTCCATGGAAAGTGGTCCCATACGTTGCTGACCGGAAATGGTCCCCCATGCCAAAATCAACAACAATATGTTCAGCACCCTACTCTTCATTCAATTCCCCGGATTTGATTTCTTTGGTTTTTATAGTTTGACCTCGATTTCTTTTTTGCCCAGTTCAATTTGGTATGCTCCCCTTACTTTCTTGTATGAAAGTTCAACATCGCTTCCATCCACGCGTAAATAAGCGTAGGGAGTATGCGCTGTTTTTCCATTCAAGGTCAAGATCACCTCACCAGTACTGTCGTTATAGGCCACCTTTTTAAACGAACCTGCATCCAAGGTCAACCATAACTTTTTAGGCGCAATGAAGACCTTGGACTTTGCTGCCGTGGTCAATTCCATTTCCACCTCATCCCCTTTTTGGGACAGATTGCCGCCAAAGGCCAACCATCCCATATCCTCATCCTTGACAAGGTAGGAAGAAGTGTTCACGGCATATCCATAGAAACCGGAACCATAATCCCCGGAAATGCCATCAATTTTAAGGGTTGATGGGTATGAATGGAACGCTGCCGGGCCAAAGCCATCTTGAGTGATGTTGGAAATTCCGCCCAAAAGGCCTCCGTAACCCACTTTCAACAGATACAGATCGTCAGGCTTCTTTCGGAAGTGGCTCAGTACGGGAATGGCATTCAACGATGACCCATAATGATGGATCTGTCGTTCGACACGCGATGTTTCCCCCGCCTTTCCTCCATACAAAAAGTCCCAATACCTTCTGGCATTGCCGTTATAGCCCCAATGCGGCATAGTGGGCATATAGGCCAAAATGGCATTCAGGGTAACCATCGCCTTTCGGTCATACCCAAAGTAATCGGACCACATATACACTTCTTCCTGTCCTGTGGAATCCCAGGGCATCTCACTGCCAAAGGGATAATCCAAGGCCTTCCAGTGGTCCGCCCTTTCCTTCATCCGTTTTTCCAAATCGGTGGCCATCCCCGTAAGCCCTTCGTTTTTCAGATCTTCCAGAATCAAGAGGAATACGGATCCTTCCATCTGCCCAAACTGGGCATAGTAGGGAGCTTTCTCTACCATGGCAACACTGGTGTGGTAGGCATTTTCCAAATACCAATCCCAAGGACGGTTGTCCACCAGTCCCTCATGATAACGGGACAAACGATACATTGTCCAATAGGCCGCTGCCACGTGCGGATAATTGTACGATCTTCCGGGATCATTGGCATGCTTATGGTCCCAAGCAGCCCATGTATTGTAGTTGATCTTGTAGCTGTACGTTCCTTTCGGCAAAGAGTCGGGTTCGTAATAGAACACACTTTTCTTCACTCCATACTTTAGGGGCCCCTCATTGTACTGGATACCCCCCCATAGGGTTTCATCCACAAAGGCTTGTAATTTTTGAATCTCTTCCTTGTCGGGCTGCACCAACTGCTTCATAACGGCGGCCAACCAACTGCCCGCACCACCCTCATCGCTCAATCCACTGATCCAGACCCTTCCATCCTGTGCCACCTGTTCTTTCTTTTCATAGTCATAACTGATGGCCGATGGATTACGTCCAAAAGGGTCGTTGGGATCATCGAACCACTGTTCCGTGGTCAAAAAATGTCCGAAATCCTTGATGACCTCTGTTTCCGGTTTGATGGTTTTGTAATTGATGGTCTGCTCCACGCCATCAGCATAGGTTATGGTAAGCCTTGCCCTGCCCCATTTTTTACCTTGGACACTGTATTTTTTCTTTCCTGATGGGGTCTTGCCATCCTCTTTGATTTCCAAGGAACCTTTAGGTTCAATCCCCAAAGAAGCCACTTCACTTGTGTAATCAATGAACAACTGGCCCTCCACATCTTGGGGCAACACATAACCGGGCACCCCGACCGCTACGGGACGCTCTTCTTCCACTAAAGTCTCCTGAATATTTTTGATTCCTTCAGAAAGCACAAATTTCAAGGAAAAGCTTTTGGTTGCCTTGGGCCGGAGGGTGAGCGATGTAGGCTCGTTCCACTGCTCCACATCTTTCCATTCTTTCTCTGCGTAGGCCTTACTGTGGGCCATCCACTCGTGAAAACCTTCAAAAACAATGCTTTTAGGGGTGGGGTCGTCCAACAAAGGCCTGTACGCCTCAAAGGCCATGTTCTCTTTGGGCAACACCAATAGTGCCGGGCCTCTTCCGCTCAATCTTTTCACTTCCAGATATCCCGCATCTTTTCCAATGTAAGGATCAAAAAACACATTTTGGGCATGGGTCTCGGTCAATGATTTCCCCTCCAGGATGTTATTGAAGATCATGGGAACGCCCAAGGCTCCGATTTCCACAGGGACATTTTGCTTATTGGTGATCTCAAAACGCATCACCAATTGTTCATTGTCCAATTCATAATAGCGTTTCACCGATACCGGAATGTCACCGGGCAAGGTGTTGGCCAAATCGGCACCGGCAAGGATATTTCCACTAACCTCCAAAGGCTTTACGGCTGCACGGCTGGTAGCGGTGGAATAATTTTTCCAAATACCGTTGGCATCCTTTATCCGAAGGTTGATGTCGCCAAGGTGATAGAGACTGTCCTTATCCCTGATTTCGAGCCGTTCCCCGGGGGTAAAATCAAAGTAAGGCTCGCTGTTTGGATTAAGTGCAGCAACCGTTTGCGAGGCCCGCACCAATTTTAACCGGAATTCGGGTGTATTGAATTTTTGATAGATATCGGCAATGCCCAAGGTAGATTCCCTTTTCTCGACCCTGCTCCAATAGGTTTCTTGTGCTTTTAGGGTTGATATGGTGGCAAAACAAAATGCCGAGACCATCCAATACTTTATATGCTTCATTTTAGTGCTAGTTTGGTTTTTGGGGGAAGTGTCTATTGACACCTCCCTATCCTTAAAATAATCTGTAGGTTCCTATTGGAACGCTGTGGAGAACTTCCACTTGGTTTTATAGTTTTTGTTGAGCGGTAGGTCCTGCAAAAGACTGCGAAGGAGCTCCACTGGCATTCTTCCTTCTTGCATTACCCGATCGTGAAATTGTTTTTCTGTCCAACCCTTTTCCAACATTTCATTTCGGAGCGCGTAAAATTGGAGGCCACCCATCATATAGGCCAATTGGTACAGTGGTGGATAATTGGTCGTAAACGAACGCCGCACCTCTGCTTCGGCATTGGCATACTCGTGGCCCACTTCATCCACCAAAAGGTCGATACACTCCTGTGGGGTCATTTCGCCCAAGTGGAATTTGAGCGAGAAAATGATCCGTGCACACCTGTGGATCCTCCAGAACAGCATTCCGAGTTTTTGCTCGGGTGTTTGCGGAAAATCTTTGTTCCATAGGTTAATTTCCCAATAAAGGGCCCATCCCTCTGTCCAAAAAGGGGTGGAAAAAGCCCTTCGGTAACTCTTGTGGCGGCTGGTCATGAAATATTGTAGATTGTGTCCGGGCAACAATTCGTGCTGCACCGTGGGAAACGAAAAGTTGGGATTGTTTCCGCGCATGCTCATCAACTTGTCATCATGGTCCATTTCCATGGTCGGATAGGAAATGATGATGTCCCTACCGCCCAAAAAGAACGGATTGACCTTCTGTCTTTCGGGGCTCATCATTTTCATGCCCCAGGTTTCCTTGGCCAAATCCGGCAAGGTGATCAAATCTCTCTCTTCTATAAAATCCACGGAATGTGAATACAGGTCCATGATGGCCTGTGGCTGCTCCCCGGCCGGAACGTAGGTATTCTTCACATGTTCCAAGGCTTTTTTCCAATCATCGCCATATCCCAATTCACGGGATGCCTTTATCATTTCATTTTTGCACCACTCAAATTGTTCTTCGGCAGTTTTTATAAGTTCGGCCGGCGTGTAGGGAATGAATGCCATGGCAAGGCTTTCATTGAGTGCTTCCTCTCCAATGGGCTTGCCAATGATACCGCTTCCATCGTCCTTGACACTGCCCTGCGCGTAATTTTCTTTGAGGAAATCCGCATAAGCGGTCAACTTTTCGTTGAGTTTTTTATAGGGTTCTTCCACCCACCAAGTAAAATCTGGGTCGTAGCCGTAATAAAAGTTGTATGCTTCCTCCAATCCCCTTTGCAATGAAAGTACAACGGTCGAGGCTTTGTCCGCAGTTTGCCAATCCTTGAATGGTTTTGATTTCCAGGATTCCATTTCCGAATCAATGGTTCTGGTGGCATTTTGAAATAACTGTGCCAAATTTTTGGCATCCGGTTTTTTGCCCCTGCGTCGTTCTTGGATGAACGGAAGGATATCCTTGGCAAAATGGCCTACTTCATCAACTTCCTTGAAGGCATTGTAATCTTGGTTCAAAAAATACTCCCCCTTGGTCACCAAGTTCTTCAAAAGAACATAATCCACCTTCCCCTGTTGGGATAAAGAACCAAAATCTATACTGGCCATTTTCTTTTGCCAGTCGGAATAGAATTTGGAGAAGCGCTGATAGTACTCGTCGGATTCGTCAACGATGTAGGTTCGGTCCAAGGCCCAGTTGTCGGCTTCGAACTCGGTGACAAGGTCGGCCAATTGGCTGGTCTGCGCTGTTGCGAGGGAGCCAACCATGACCGCTGCAATGATTCCTATTTTTTTAAAACCCATATTGTTCGTGTTTAGTTTTTGTCCGTTTCTACCTAAAGGTAGCGATTGGTTTTTCATTGTATTGGTTTCATTGATAAAATGGATCTACTCCAGGGTGACATCCAAATAAACCGAGTGGCGCCCGTAGGTTTCATAAAACGGCTTATAAACCACACCGTCAATGATAAATTCAAGTGCCTTGGGGTCACCTTTTATGGTTTTTCCTATATCCTCGGCATCCAAAGTCACTTTACGCCATTCATTTCGTGGTTCTGTTTCTTGGGCCACCAACAAAATGGGGCCATAAAAAAGACTTGCTATGTTTTGTTGGTCCATCACCGGATCCAAATGGAACTGGAACGGCATTTTTATGTCGATTTTATCACCATTTTTCCACTTGCGGCTCAGGGTAAGATATGTGCCTGGCCTGGCTTGGACTTTTTCTTCCTTACCGTTCACTTTTACATAAAAACCTTTGGTCGCCCACTGTGGCACTCGGATGTTGAGATCAAATTTTCCTTTGCCCTTTATGGTCAATTGGGTATTGTCCTCTTTTGGGAAAGCGGTTTTTTGCTCAACAGTAATATTCTTCTCGGTCCATTCCAAGGTTGATGGAACGAAGAGATTGACAAAAAGTGTACTGTTGTCCCTGCTTTTGAAATAAATGGAATTCTGGAGCTTGGTGCTACTCTCCAAAGCGGTACCGTTGCAACAGGTGAACCCGGTCATCTGAGGGTTCCCAAATCTTTTCACGGAACCCGGTCTCAAGGGCACGTGATAGGTATTGGCCGGGCTGTCCTCGGCCACAGAGGCCAGGATATGGTTGTACAACCCTCGTTCGTAATAGTCCATCAACTCGGTACGCTGGTCAAAAAGAAACAGGTTTTTGGTGAGCTTGAGCATATTATATGTGGCGCAGGTTTCATTTTGCCCCCCGGATGAAAACCCATTTTCGTACAATGAGGCCGGCTGGGCGATAAAACATTCGGCGTTCGTGGGGTTTCTTGCCCCGGCAACCCCACCAATGCTGTACATATAATCATTTTTGGCCTTGTACCAGAAATTGTCGGCCACATGGTAATACTCTGGGGATTCCGAATCGCGGTAGATTTCCAAGGCCCCCACAATTTGGGGAATGTGCTGGTTGGCGTGCAATCCACGGAAGGAGTCCACGTTTTTGGCCAATCCGTGTGAATGTTCCGCATCACCAAAAAACATTTTGATGTTGTCAAACAATTGGGCCACTTTGAGGTAGCGGGGTTCATCGGTGATCCTGTCCAAGCGGGCCATGGCTTCGTTCATTCCGCCAAACTCCCCTGCAATGTACCTGTTCCACATACTGATCAGGGTCTCTGTGGACAACTGGTTCAATCGGGCATAAACCCAATCGCCCATTCCCTTGGCAATGTCAAGCGCCTTTTTGTTGCCACTGACCTCATAAATGTCCATCAAGCCCGCCAATATTTTGTGCAAAGTGTAGTAAGGTGCCCAAACCTGTGTTGGCTGGGTGCCATAGGTGGCCCCATTTTCCAACATGATGAACTGATCGGGAGGATAGGCACTGATAAATCCTTCGCCCCAGTTCCAATAATCTGTTCGGATGCCATTTTCGCTCAAGTCGGAATCGTAGGTCGATTTACCTGGACCTGGAGGGACCGCCGTTGGGTCGGCGACATGCTCTCTCCCAGCTTTGGCAGGTTGCCCAGACATCTGCGACAGCTCATAGAGCACTTCCACCATATAGTCCATCTTGTCCGCAAAGTTGGCCTGCAATTCCTTATCATAACCGGTGCTGGCGTAAGCCTGTGCAATGGCCGTTAGATAGTGTCCCGTGGCGTGTCCCCGCAATTTGGTTTCCTGACTGTCCCAAACACCCAATGGTTTTGCTCCTTCGGGCTGTTGTTGTCCAAAGGCATTGCGGAACATATAGAGGAAGGAATCCGGATCGGTCTGCGCCAAGGTATTTATAAACTTGTCACGATTTTCAATAAATTTTGTTTGCTGGCCGTGTGCATCGGCGTTGAGTGACACTTGGTCCAAGCCGAAAACATCCAATTTGAGGCTTGGCGTATCCGATTCCTTGCTTGCTTTTACCGTAACCCGGGCCTTGGGTTGAAGATCCGTTCCGGAAACCCTACCGGTAATCACATAGCTTCCGGGTTTTGAAACATCGGAATTGTCGGTCGGGGCTGGCCAAAGCACCCTTACTTTTGGACCTTCGATCCCATTGCGGTACGTACCTTTAACATAGCGGGGCAATCTTGGCAAAAAGCCCACTTTGGTTTCAACCGCTACATCGGACACTCCTGTTAGATATTCATTGTACAGTTGGGGGGTGTTTGGGGGGAACTTTGGTAGGTCGTTCTCTGGTTTTTCCCTTTGTGCCAAACCATCGCCCCCGCGAAGGGCAATATAGCGGATCCTGGCAATCTGATTTTCGCTCAAGGGAGTCCGGTACAATCTAAAATCATGGATCTTGGCATTGACGTAAGTGTCTCCCGATGCTATCGCCTTTCCGATGTAGAGTTGGTTTTCATGGGTGAACAATTGTCCCAGCTCCATTTCCATATTCCCTGCTTTCCCTACTTGCTTCCCGTTGATGTAGGTGGTCATGGATTTTGAGGGAATGTCCAGAACCAAGGCAAGATGTACCCACTCGCCAGTTTCTATTTTTGAATCTGGTGAAAGTGCTTCGTATTCTTTCTTGTCTTCTTTGATGATGACCGACTGAAATGCTTCATTTTCCCCAATGCCCGATGGTGCCACAAAAAGATGTGTCCTGTCATCCTTTCCAAAATCAAAAAGTCGTTGTCCGGGTTCCAAGGATTTAAAATTGACCCAAGCAGTGATGCTCAGGGATTCTTCCCCTTCCAAGGATTCACCGGGGACTGAAACGTAAGATTCGCCATCCCCTGGCAAAACAAGTACCTTACCGAACTTTTCATCCTCGGCAAAACTGGCATTGGGACCGTGAATCCTTCCATGCAAATTGTTTCGTGACCAATCCTTGGCATCGCCATCAAAAATGTACCGGGCAATCATTGCGGTCTCACCAATTCCGTCCAAAATCTGATTGCCGCTCTGCGCTTGTACAAAACTTGTACACCAAGCGGAAAAAAACAATATCGTACCAACGAACAACTTACATAACTTCATAATAAATCTTTTCTCCAATATTTATACTAACCTTTGGTTCTATGTGTTTTCAATTTTTCCATTCGTAGATTTCTTCCCAAGACGGGGGATCGACACCCATCAAGTGTTTTACAAAAAAGTCCTTGCGTTTCCGTTCCCCAAATTCCCCACCGGAAGAATGTCCCATCCCGGGAATGGTGATCAACTCAAAATCTTTGTTGGCTTTGATCAAGGCATTGGCAAACTGCATGGTGCTGGCCGGATCTACGTTGTCGTCCACCTCGCCCAAAATGAGCATGAGGTTACCGCCCATTTGGGCCGCATTCTCCACATTGGAACTGGCTGCGTAATGGGGGCCAATGGGATAGCCCATGAACTGTTCATTCCACCAGATCTTGTCCATCCTATTGTCGTGGCACCCACATGAGGAGACCGCTACATCATAAAAATCCGAATTGAAGACCAAGGCTGCCGCCGCGTTCTGTCCACCAGCGGATGTACCAAAAATCCCAACCCTTTCAGCGTCCATATAGGGATACTTTTTGGCCGCTTCCTTGATCCATATCTTCCGATCGGGAAAACCACCATCCTTTAAATTCTGCCAACATACGTCATGAAAAGCCTTGGAACGGTTGGAAGTGCCCATCCCATCTATCTGAACCACAATGAAACCCAATTCGGCCAAGGAGGACATGGACCAGTTGTAGGCCCTGAAATCCTTGGGCACAAAGGAACTGTGGGGTCCAGCGTAAATATATTCAATGACCGGGTATGTCTTGTTGGGGTCGAAAGAGGTCGGCCGGATGATAATGCCCCAGATATCGGTTACGCCGTCCCGGCCCTTTGCCGTAAACACTTCGGGGGCGATCCATCCTTCTTTCAGCAAAGCGGAATGGTCGGCCTTTTGCAACTGCATGATGGCCTTGCCGTTTTGTGATGATTTCAAAAGGGTGATAGGTGGTGCATCGACCCGGGAGTATTGATCTACATAATATGCATAATCCTCGGAAAACGTGACCTCGTGGTTCCCATTTTCCTTGGTGAACCGAGTGAGGTTCTTTCCATCAAAACCAACTTTGAAGTAGTGCTGAAAGTATGGATCCTGATCCTTGTCCAGTCCACTCGCGGTGAAATACACTTCCCTGTTTTTCCCATCCACATGAATGACCTTGCGCACTACCCATTCACCTTTGGTGAGCTGCTTTTTCACCTGTCCGATCGCCCCGTCATAAAGATATATGTGGTTCCAGCCGTCCCGCTCGGAAGTCCATATAATTTCCTTGCCGTCGGCAACATCGTATCGGTATTTTTTACTGCTGTAATCGATGAAGGTCTTGCTGGTCTCATTCACCAACACCTTCACCTTTCCAGTGATGGCATTTACCTCGATCACTTTGTACGCTTGGTGCCCCCTTTGGTTATATTCGAAGGTAAATGCGCGGCTGTCCTCCCTCCATTCCATATTGTTCAGTCCAAATTGATGGTTGAATTCGTCCGTTGGAATCGGGATATGTTTATGGGCATCTACCAAAAATAGTTGTGGGCTTTTGAAGGGAAGTTCATCCCCTGGCTTCAAATAATCCCTGGATTGCAACTTGGGCTGAAATTGGTCCTCTGGGCTGGATTCCACAAAGTAAATTTTACGGTCGTCACCAGGGCGCACCTTGTAGGCCATGATTTTTTTGCCGTCGGGGGACCATTTGATATAAGTGGAATAGAAAAACCCGGGAGCGCCATCATAGCTCAACTGGGTTTCCTCTTTGGTCTTGTTGTCCTTAATGTATAAGTTGTTGTTTTTGATGAATGCGGTCATAGTGGAATCCGGGGAAACCACGGGCGGATTGTTTTTCTCATCAAACCTACTGCCCCAATAGCCTCTGTCCCTGCTTCTATCCTCAACACTCGCTTCAATTACCGTCAGTTTATTGGCATTGGGACGGTAGGAAACCCTTGCCTTGTCAAAAATGAATTTCAACTCTTTCAGGTCCGTATCGAACTCCAACCCACTAATCCCCATGTTCTTTGGATCGACATCCGTATCAAATTCTTCAGAAAGCAATTTGGCCAAGACCTCATGATCAAAACATTTTGCTTGCGTTTTTTTTGCAGGATCGACCCACAGGTACTCTTTTCCCTCAGCAGTATTGTTCACATACCATAACAGGTTATTTTCAAGCCAATGAAAAGTCGAGGGCGAGTTGGTGACCTTGTCCCGGAACAGGGAATCCAACGCTATCGCCTTTTTATATTCCGCTAAAGTTCCTTGGGCAAATGATGTGCTTACCGTTACAAGTATAAAAAATACACTTATTTTTTTGACAAAAGATTCCATAGTTTAAATAAGTCTAAAACTAGAGATAATCTCCCGTTGTACGCCAATCCAAATTATCATATACTTATACTATATTACCCTTAACACCACTTTAAGCACAAAAAGATGCAAGTTTACAGTAATGTAGTCTGGATATTGCGGATTTGGTTATTTGAACCTGTCCGGTGAAAGAGATGCAAGGTTTACCATGGTTTTTGCCTTGGCTATTTCTTGTGCCACCAACTTTCCGGTTACAGGTCCCAAGCTCCACCCCATCATGGCATGACCGGCGGCAATGGTCAAATTTTGGTATTTTGAGGTTTTGCCAATGTAGGGCAACCCATCTGGGGACACAGGCCTGAGCCCGGATGTTGCCCTGTTCAATTCGTCTGGCTGTATTTCAACATCCCGATAGTGGGTCTTGACAGCCTTGGCCAAGGCTTCCACCCTTTCTTTTTTGATGGTATTGTTGTTACCGGAAAACTCCATGGTTCCCGCAAAACGGGTAAAACCATCCATAGGGGTTATGGCCATTCTGGCATCTACCAAAATGGTGGGCAACGTAATATCCGTAGGCCTATGCACATCCGTGCTATATCCCTTTCCACCTTGAATGGGAATATCCAAACCAATGGATGAAACCAGTTTTGAAGTCCAGCTTCCACTGGCCAAAACAAATTCATCGGCCTCAAAAATGGAGTCTTGCGTTTTCAAGGAGACTATTTTTTTCCCCTTAACGGTAAAACCCCCAACCTTTTGGTTGAACTTAAACTCCACACCTTGGGACAGTAGCCAAACCTTTAGTTGCTGCATAAAATGGTTGGGGGTCATGTGGGCATCACATTGGTAATGTACGGCTCCCTTTACCTTATCGGAAAAAACGGGCTGGATTTCTTGCAGCTTTTCCTTGGAAAGTATGGACGCCTCCAGCCCTTCCCTTATGGCCTGTTCGGCTACCTTACGTTCTTCATGTTCGGCTTTGTCAGAGCAATAGGCCATCAGCACACCTTTCCTTTCATAATGAAAATCAAAATCGTGGGAAGCCAATAGCTCTTCGTACAAACCCCTGCTCTTCAGGTTGAGTTCCTTGAGTACCGGAATGGCTTTTTTGACCTTGGAGGTGGTCGCCGATTTTTTAAAAAGCAGGGCCCATTTAAAGAATTCCATATCCCATCTGGGCTTTATATACAAAGGACTGGAACTGTTGAGCATCCATTTAAGGCCTTGGGTAATGATTCCCGGTGCGGCCAATGGAATAAAATGGCTTGGGGTGATGTATCCTGCATTGATAAATGAGGCGCCATTGGTCATATCGGTTTGGTCCAATAGTGTCACTCCATATCCTTCCTTTACCAAATAATAGGCACTACAAAGGCCGGAGATTCCTCCCCCTACAACAATCACTTTCTTCATTTTGGAAAATCGTTTATAAAACCTGGAACCCGTGTGCATAAGGGTCGTCATCATCTATAATGATGTTGTTGTAGCCCGTTATCTGGGCCCACCCTTGAATGCTGGGCACTATGGCTTGTTTGTCCGCCAGTGTGGTTTCCTTTTCCACCCTGCCAATGAATTTGCTGCCAATAAAGCTCTCATGGATGAAAGGTTCACCTATCTTCAGTTTGCCCTTGGCATACAATTGCGCCATTCTTGCAGAGGTTCCCGTACCGCATGGGGAACGGTCTATGGCCTTGTCTCCATAAAAAACGGCGTTCCTCCCTGACGAGTTCGGGTCTATGGGATCTCCTGTCCAGAGCATGTGGCTGACATCCCTGATGGTGCTGTTTTCGGGGTGGATAAAGATATCTGGGTATTTTTCATTGATCCTCCTCCTCACCACTTGGGAATAATGGATGATCTGCCCTGCTGAAAAATTATGCACGCCCTTAAAGTTTTCCTGCGGATCTACAATGGCATAATAGTTTCCTCCGTAGGCAACATCAAAAGTGATTTCACCCAGTTCCGGGCATTCCACCGTCAAATTTTCGGCGGCCAAATAGGATTTTACATTGACCAAACGGACCCAATCCACTTTCTTTCCGGTTTGTTTGTATTCAATTTCCACCAACCCTGCTGGAGCTTCCATCCTAATTTTTCCCGGTGTTTTGGGTACAATCAAGCCTTCTTCCATGGCCACGGTAATGGTTCCGATAGTCCCGTGTCCGCACATGGGCAAACAACCAGAGGTCTCGATAAAGAGAATGGCAAAATCATTTTCGGGTTCATGAGGTGGGAGCAAAATGCTCCCACTCATCATATCATGTCCCCGAGGCTCAAACATTAACCCTTTTCTAATCCAGTCAAATTCCTTTAGGAAATGCTGTCTCTTTTCACTCATGTTGGCCCCTATCAAATTGGGGCCGCCCCCTGCCACAACCCTTACCGGATTCCCGCAGGTATGGGCATCAACACAAAAAAAAGTTTTTCTTGCCACTCGTTGTCTTTAAAACTGACTCATTTATTTTAATAGATCATTGCCTGTGCACCTTATCCATTTAAATGGTCGGGCAACAGATTTTTGGGAAAAGACTGATAGCTTACAGGCCTTACCCATCTTTTAATGGCGTGTGTACCCACGGCAGTAAAACGGGAATCCGTAGATGCCGGATATGGACCGCCGTGCTGCATGGACGGACAAACTTCCACTCCTGTGGGAACTCCATTGTAGATGATTCTACCCACTCGATTCTCAAGGGCGTCCACGATTTCCACTAAATCAAGGGAATCATTTTCTTCCGCAATGAGGGTCCCGGTGAGCTGTCCTTCCAGTCCTTCTATAATCTGCAAAAGCGCTGCTTCGTCCTTGCATTGGACCACCATGGAAAAGGGTCCAAAAACTTCTTGGTGCAATTTGGGGTTGGCCAAAAATTCTGTTCCAGAAACCGTTGCCACTACTGAGGCTGCATAATTGGGCTCCAAGTCTCCTTCAACTTTGCCTACGACCTCAACTCCCAATTGCGAAGTTACATCGCCACCCTTTTTCTCATACCCGCTTTTAATATTGGGGTGCAACATACACTGTGGATCCAAAGCAATGGTCTCTTTTGCCAATTCATTGACAAAATCTTGGGTGTTTTCATCCTTTATCGTCAATAAAAGTCCAGGATTGGTACAGAATTGACCTGTTCCCAAGGTAATGGATCCCGCATAGGTCTTTGCTATTTCATTCCCCCTTTTGGCTATGGCACTTGGAGTTATGATAACCGGGTTGATGCTTCCCATTTCCGCAAATACGGGAATAGGTTCTTCCCTTTTTGCCGCTAGGTCAAACAGTGCTCTTCCTCCTGTGATGCTTCCCGTAAAACCGACCGCTTTTATCTTGGGATGGTTCACCAAATCAACCCCTGCCTGAATACCTCCATTGATACTGGAGAACACTCCTTTTGGCATTCCGGTTTTCCCTGCAGCCCTTACAATGGCAGAGGCCACCAATTCGGATGTACCTGCATGCATGGGGTGCGATTTGACAATTACCGGACAACCTGCGGCCAAAGCACTTGCTGTGTCACCTCCTGCCGTGGAATAGGCCAATGGAAAGTTACTGGCTCCAAAAACGGCCACTGGCCCCAAGGGAATCATTGTTTTTCTCAAATCGTCCTTTGGCAATGGTTTTCGGTCCGGCTGGGCTGCATCAAAGGTGTTTTCCCTCCAATGATCGTTGGAGACCAATTCGGCAAAGGACCTCAATTGGCCCATGGTACGTCCCCTTTCTCCCTTTGCCCTTCCTTCGGGAAGGCCTGACTCTGTAACGTACATATCCACCAACTCTTGGTCCAAGGCCAAAATCTCATCGGCTATGGCATTCAAAAATGCGGCCCTTTGTTTGCCGGGCACATTTCGAAAAATTTTAAAGGCACTCCATGCCGAGGAAACGGCTTCCTCGATTTCCTCTTTTGTGGCTTCCACAAAAGCTGTTGGGTTTTCAATGTTCAATTTGGGATTGGTCGTTTTGAAAACAACACTTCCCTTTGCGCTAAAATCTCCTGCTATACAGTTTTTTCCTGTAATCATACTTCACTTTTTAGGTTTTTATATTCCGGGAGTACCGGTCTGTTTTTCATGGCATCGTCGATAACCTTGATCACCCGCTCCCTTTCTTTACCCTGCAAGGGCAATCTTGGTGCCCTGACATGTTCGGTCCCGATTTCTGTGGCCACTTCGGCCAATTTGATGTTCTGCACCAACTGCGGGCTTATGTCCAACTCCAGCAGGGGCATAAACCAACGGTATATATCCAGGGCTTCGTTGATTTTGCCCGCTTTTACCAATTCATAGATGGCGACGGTCTCCGCTGGATAGGCACAGACCAACCCGGCTACCCAGCCATCCGCTCCTATCACCAAACTCTCTAGACCCAGTGTGTCCACGCCCGTAAAGACCTTCAAACGGTCACCGAAGCGGTTCTTTAATCGGATGACATTGGTGATGTCTCTTGTGGATTCCTTAATGGCCTGAATATTGTCACATTCCAACAACTCCTCCATCATGTCCAAAGTTACCTCAATTTTATAATCCACCGGGTTGTTATAGATCATTATGGGAAGCGAAGTGCTGTTTGCTATGGCCTTAAAATACACTACTGTTTCATGATCGGTTGCCTTATACCTCATGGGAGGCAACACCATAAGTCCTTTAGCACCCAATTTTTCTGCATTTTGTGCCACGGCTATGGCTTCTTTGGTACTCTGCTCTGCAATATTGATAATTACTGGAACCTTATGGCCAACAATTTCCAAAGCAGCCTTGATCAAGGTTTCTTTTTCCTCATTGGCCAGCGTACTTGCTTCACCCAGAGTGCCGCCCAAAATAATTCCGTGTACCCCAGCATCCACTTGAGCCCTAATATTTTTTTCAAACATGGCAAGGTCCAATTCGTCCTCACTTGTAAATTTCGTTGTTACAGCAGGCATAACGCCTTCCCAATGTATCATAATGCTTAGTATTTTGATTACAAAAATAAAATACAACAAGCCAAGAATCGGTCTATTTATTAGCTTGTTATGATACTATATTGACCCAAATTATTGACTGAGGACGATTTTTTAATGATATTTGTATAAAAATGAAAGTTCTCCCGTTCAAAATACCCAAACCTAAAGATGAAGCCTTGGTCTACCAGGTAGACCGGGAACGGGTTTTTTATGACCAGCTTCATCAACATGCGGAAATTCAGATAAGCTATATAGCCAAAGGTGCGGGGTCCTTGATTGTGGGCGACTCTATCAGTGATTACAGGGAAGGGGATATCTTGGTTATTGGAGGGTATGTCCCCCATGCCTTTAAAAGTGATGTCTCCGCATCACCAAAATCCCTTATGTACACCTTGTTTTTTGACATCAATTCTTTTGGCAAGGAATTCTTTCGTATTACAGACCTTTCGTCAACCAAAGAGTTTTTTAAAAAATCGGAGCTTGGAATGCGAGTGATTTCCAATACAGAAATCATCATTGAAGAGTTCAACAAATTAAAGACGCAGAACAAAGTGGAGCAGATAGCCACGCTTTTGATCATTATCAGCCATATAATGCAATCGGAAACTGAGCCTTTGTCTTCCTTTGTATACAGAAAGTCGTTCTCTGATGATGAAGGGAAACGGATGAACGATGTGTTCAAATATGCCATGGACAGGTTTCACGAGCCCATTAACCTTGATGAGGTGGCGGATGTAGCGAATATGAGCAAAAATGCTTTTTGCCGGTATTTTAAAAAGCGAACGAACAAGACTTTTTTCCAATTTTTGATCGAGATACGGATAGAGAATGCCTGTAAGCTTATTTTAAGCAACCCAGAACTTGCCATTTCCATGATTTCCGATCAATGTGGCTTCAACAATATTGCGAATTTTAATAGAAAATTTAAAGAATTGAAGGGCTGTTCCCCCACACAATTTAGGGCCCAGTTTTAATTTGACCCTTATCCCATAAGGAAAAGGAACGTGTGTTTCTTTCAACTTGAAATTCACACAACCCATAAAAATATAAAAGCGGATGGAGACCCATCCGCTTTTTCACTAAACAACAAACTCAAATAATCACTAAATAAGAATATGCTTGAATCGTATTTTTAATTTAATACCCGGGATTCTGACTTAGATTGGTATTGGTATTCAATTCTTCCAAACCTATTGGAAACAATGTGGTATGTTCTCCTTGCGGTGTGTGGTTATACCAATTTTTTGTCTGGTACACACCAAATCGGATCATATCGGATCTTCTTCTTGCCTCTGCGGCAAATTCCCATCCCAACTCATCCAAAAAGCGTCCATAAGGCACTGCTGACTGGTCTCCTGGATCATCAATGGTTCCATCTTCGGCCAAAGTACCGTACTCTACTGTGGTGTCACCTTCCAATTCAGCTCCGGTAACTGTTGCTTGGGCAGGGTCCTCAAAGGAACGCATACGCACTTCGGTTACAATGGCTGCCGCTTCATCGCCCTTATTGGTCCTTAGGAGTGCCTCGGCCTTCATCATCAGGACATCGGTATATCGCAAGAAGGGAAAATCAACACTGAGTCCTCCTGTTGCTCCAGGTTCTATCTCATATTTTCCACATCGGAAACCATCGGTAAAATCACAATCATAAATACTTGGCATTTCCTTTCTCAAGGTCATTACCACACTACCGTCCGATGCATTCAATTGGTCTCCCATTAACCAAGTATCCTCCAAACGGTTGTCGTTTGGATCATAACTATCTATAAACTGTGGGTTACAGCTAGATCCACCCCATGGCTGGGCCTGCATATCAAAAACCAATCGGTGGTCGGGCAAAAGCATTTTCATGTGTGCGTTCCATTGTCCTGCAAAAATTTGATCGTAGGGTATGGCAAACACCATTTCTGGATTGGTTTCATTCTCTGTTTTGAAAATGTCCGAATAACTAGGCGACAATTCAAATGCATTGCTGTTGATGATTTCGTTACAAGCTTCTATGACCTTGCTCCATTGTGGGGTTCCGGTGTACACCTCGGCATTGAGATATACTCTGGCCAATACGTGATAAGCCGCCCACTTGGTCATACGTCCATAGGTAGATTGGTCAACGGTTTCTGTTAAGCTAGGTATAACCTCGGTCAATTCAGATACTATAAAGTTGTATACCTCTGTACGACTGCTCTGTACCGGGAGCTCATCGCTATAACTTGCAATAATTGGCACATTTCCGTGGGTGTCCACCAACATGGAATAGTATAGGGCCCTCAACGCTCTCATTTCGGCAACGATAGAGGCTGCTTGCTCTTCACTTACGGGAAGTTCCCCCGATTCTATCTGCAGTATTACCCTGTTGGCACTATTGATTCCGTTGAAACAGCTAATCCATGTGTTTCTTGGCTGCCATTGGGTCTCTGTCCATTCGTGGAAATGCATCCTTTTGTAGGTACCTCCATCATCCCATCCGTTGGGTCTTGTTGGGGTTACAAACATATCGCCGGGCTCTTCCTGTAGATCAAAGTATCCCTGCCATCCCATTACAAAACGCATGGGTGTGTAGGCCGAGGCCATTACCGAAATTATATCCGACTCGGATGGCGTGAAGGAGGACTCGGTCACTTCCGAGTACACTTCCTCTTCCAGGTCGGTACACCCTATCGGTAGCAGTACTAAGCCGACAAGGAATGTCAATAACTTTATTTTAAGTGAAATCACTTTGTTTATTATATTTTTCATAATCTTATTTTTTTAGAATGTGAAGTTGATACCCAATGTAAATGTCCTGATGGAAGGATATTTATCCCTCTCATCATTACCAGGGGACAATCCATTTCTGTTCACTTCAGGGTCTATCCCCTTATACCCTGTTATGGTGGCAAGGTTAAGACCTGATGCGTAAATGCGGAAGCTCTGGGCAAACTTAATGGCATCTTTTGGCAAGGTGTAGCCCAAGGTAACATTGTCTATCTTCAAGAAGTCCCCATCTTCTACATAATAACTCACAAATCGCTGCACATCTTGCAATACGGCTTTGCCGTAAACCATATCGTAAGCAGAATCCAAGGTATTGTAGCTTATTGTTGGGTTTTCATAGAACATACGGGAGAAATTCAATATCTGGTAGTCCAATGCACCTCTTAAATTGACCATTAAATCCCAGTTCTTGTACCTTACCGTATTGTTCCAACTGTAGTATGCCTTTGGCAGTCCGTTACCCAATACCTGTCTGTCATCATTAGTGGCCTCGGTGGCCGGAACCAAAGATCCATCAGGTCTTTCTATGACCCAAATACCGTCATCGGTAATGTCAACACTTTTAAGTCCATAAAAATTACCGATCGGTTGGCCTTCTTGCACACGGTGTGTACTTATTTGGATAGGTTCTCCGGTGTAGCCTTCATCAAAGAAATCATTGGTCAACTGGAATTCATCATTGGAAAGCGACATGATTTCGTTGGTGTTTGTAGAATATGTCAAGTTAGCGGTCCACTGAAAATTATCTGTTTGGAAAGGAGTTACATTCAATAAAAACTCTAGACCGGTATTCTTGATTTGCGCAACGTTGGCGGCAATGGTACCGAAAAAGTATGGAGGTGTTGGCACACTATAATTGAACAATGCATCCTTTGTGGTTCTGTTATAATAATCAACAGATCCATTGATTCGTCCATCAAGAACACCAAAGTCCAATCCTAGGTTAAACTCTTCCTTTTTCTCCCAACGTAAATTTGGATTGGCATTACGTGAAGGTATCAGTTGCCTTACCCATTGTCCGTTATTCAAGAAATAATCCCCGTAGGTAAGTCCGCTCAATGATTGATAATTGGAACCTGCATTGATTCCTGTAACCCCAAAGCCAGTCCTTAACTTTAGGTTGGAAAGCCAATCCCAATTTTCTGCAAAGGATTCTTGGTTTACACGCCATCCCACTGACACACCTGGGAAATTACCCCATTTATAATCCTCACCAAATCGAGAGGAACCTTCACGGCGCAAACTGGCCATTAACAAATAGCGATCATCATAATTATAAGTGACCCTAGAGAAGAACGCAATCAATTTATCGGAATTCTTGTAGCTGCCCATTCCGGCCTCACCCAATTGAAGTCCTTGTCCGCTACCAAGGTTGTTATAAGTAAAGCCATCTGTTGGAAAACGTCGGTTTGTGGCCCAAAAGCCTTCGTTGGTATTATCTTCATAATTGTAACCTACCAAACCTGTTACCTTGTGTTTTCCGAAACTATTGTCGTAATCCACGGTAAACTGGCCATAATTGCCCACATAATCATCCGTCCCCCTAGAGGCAAATCCCTCTTGTCCGTTTTTTGTGGTCGAAACATGATCCTTGGTTTGGTAAAACCCTCTAATATTTGAATTTCCTTTACGGGTATATAATCCCTTAACGGTAACATGATCTCCAAAATCATAACTCAAGGAAAAGTCAAACCTTGTGTTTCTGTACCTGTTCTGACCTATGGTCTCTTCAATATACGCAACTGGGTTATCGTAAAAATATACATCCCTTTCGTACCATCTCCCATCTTCATTGTATACCGGCTCAGTAGGGTTCCTAATAATGGCCTGTCTGTATATGTATGGATTAAAACTTTCACCGTTACCAAGGGCATTATATGTTTGTTCGCTTAAAATCACCCCAACATTGGCCTTTAATCGGTTATCGAACATCGCGTGGTTTACACTTACTCTGGCCGTGTGTTTTTTATTGTCCGATTTCTGAAAAATACCCTCTATATCTCGATAGTTCAATGAAGCTGTCATATTGGAAGTTGAGTTCCCTCCCCTGAAAATAAGGTTGTGTACTTGGCTAAAGGCATCTCGGGTAATCTCATCAACCCAATCTGTATTTGCACCAAAATCTTGAAGATTGGCCCCATTAAAGGTGTATCCCTCTTCAAATTTTTGTCTTAGTTCACCTGCATCCAAAAAGTTCATTCGGTTGGCTATGGTAGAAAGTGAAGCGTACCCATTATACTCAATGGTCGATTTCATGTCATTTGTCCCTTTCTTTGTCGTGATGATGATCACACCATTGGTGCCCCGGGTACCGTATATTGCAGTAGCGGAACCATCTTTCAACACATCAATGGATTCGATATCCTCGGGTGCCACGGTATTTAAACTCCCCGGAACCCCATCGACCAAAACCAAGGGGTTGGTTCCACCCAAAATTGAAGATGTACCCCTTAAATTGATCTGTGTGCCTTCGGTCGGGTCGCCAGAGGGAGCCGACACCGACAGACCCGCAACTTTACCTTGAATAAGCTGTGCGGCATCCTTTACGTTACCCTGCACAAAGTCTTCACTCTTTACAGTTGCCACAGAACTGGTCACATCGGCACGTTTTTGCGTACCATAACCGATTACCACCACTTCGGAAAGTTGCTCCAAATCCTCCTTAAGCACCACATTTATGGTAGATCTTCCTTGTGCCGGTATTTCTTGGCTCACAAAACCTAAATAAGAAAACACCAATACCGCATTGGATTGCGAGGTGGTAATTTCATAATTTCCATCAAAATCGCTGGCAGTACCATTGGTGGTATTCTTTTCCAATACCGATACACCTGCAATAGGTATCCCCTGCTCATCTGTGATGCTACCCGTAACCGTCTGTTGGGAAAGCCCAGCTTGCGCCATGAAAACGCAGAGCAAGGACAAAACAATCTGTTTTTTTAAACGATTGGTTCCCAGACATTCTTTAAATAAAAAGCTAGCCAATTTCATAATACATTTTAATTTGTTTAGTTAATTCTCCAAGTAAAAAACCATTGCTCAACATCGTTAATGTTTTATTAAAGATTAATAAGCGTTAATTTCACACTTGTAAATGTAAACTTATGTATCAGAAGATTTCTGGAAATATTATCCGGTTTTGATATTATATTGACCAATCAAGGCTATTTTCCTTGTCATAATCGACTTAATCCTATCAATACACCTATATTAAGTATAATTTACACACTTGTTTTTAAGGGATTGTTATTATTAAAAATTGGAAAGCCACCCTTTTTACCTTCCATATAATCCTATCCCAAAAAAGAAACACATCATTCCCCCAACCCAAATTAAGTGCAGATAAAACCCTAACTTTAAAAGCCAATTTTTTAGACTTTGTACACCATAATTGACATAGAAACCACAGGTAACGGAATCAAGGGAAATAAGATCACCGAAATCTCTATTTTTAAATATGATGGTAACCAAGTCGTGGATGAATTCACTTCACTGGTAAACCCTCAATGTCCCATTCCCTATTTTATAACCGGACTCACGGGAATTGACGACCAAATGGTGCAAAATGCACCTACCTTCCCAGAAATTGCAGATACCGTGAAATTCATTACGGAGGGTTGTATTTTTGTGGCCCACTCCGTTAATTTTGATTATGGTGTGATCAAAGAGGAGTTTCGACAAATCGGCATTGATTTTACTCGTAAAAAGCTCTGTACGGTACGTTTATCCCGCAAGTTGATTCCCGGTCTACGTTCTTACAGTCTGGGAAAGTTGTGTTCTGCGGTCCAAATTCCCCTGATGGATCGCCACCGTGCCCGGGGAGATGCACATGCCACAGTGCTTTTGTTTGAAAAGCTTTTGAGAAAACCTGAATCGGAAGTGGTTTTTAAAAAGTTTTTGAATGCCCGAAGTCAAGAAGCCACCCTTCCGCCCCATCTGCCCAAATCCGTTTTTGACAAGATTCCCCAAAAACCCGGTATCTATTATTTTATGGACCAAAAAGGGGAGATTATCTATGTGGGGAAGGCAATCAACCTAAAAAAAAGGGTATTGGGACATTTTTACGACAAGAGCCGCAAAGAAATCCAAATGTGCAGCGAAACGGCCAATATTGACTTTAAGTTGGCCGGCAGCGAATTGGTGGCCCTTTTGATGGAATCCGCAGAAATAAAAAGATTGTTCCCGCCATACAACCGTGCCCAAAAAAGAACGGGACGGCAATACGCTATTTTTGCCTACGAAGACCGAAATGGAATTATGCACCTTGCCTACAATACCATTAAAGGGGTTCCCAACCCATTAAAAGTGATTCATAACCAAACAGAGTGCCGAGCATATTTGGAAGAAGTCTGCAAAAGTTTTTCGCTCTGCCCAAGGTATTGCCATTTACAACAGACCAACGCGGCTTGTTCCCATCATGAGATAAATTCCTGCGGAGGTATTTGTACGGGCGATGAAAATCCTGAAGAGTACAACCAAAAGGTTGAAGAAGCGATTGCGAACATGAAACTATTGACTTCGGAGGTTCGAATCATCAAGGAAAAAGGCAGGGATGAAAACGAAAGTGCCGTGGTTTTGATTGCGGACGGCATTTACAAAGGTTTTGGCTTTATTGACACGGACTTGGAAATATCTACCCTAGAAGACGTGGAAGCTTTTATTACCCCGCAGAAACATACGGTGGAAACCGAAAGTATTCTCACCCAATATTTTCTGAAGCACGACAAGAGTCAAATACTTGTCCATTAAAGCAATCTTAGCCTTAAGCTATGCTTCTGGTTTGAGAATCACTTTAAATTCAGCCGTCTCTTCCAATTTTTGAAATCCCTTATGCAATCGCGTTTGATTTACGGCAGAAGGATAAAATGATATGGGTTCAATGCATACCATATTCCGCACCTCTGTCCAGCACATAAAATTTCCAAAACCCTCGGTTTCAATAGTGATTTGTTTCTCATCCTTTAGTGTTATCGAAGTACAATCCTCCACTTGAAACGCCCGACTCCCTGCTTCCAAAACCTCATCCAACGCAATCGCTTTGTCCTCGGTCACAATCATTGGCGATTTTGAATGTAATTTAAAAGCAGGATGATACCCTAACATAAAAGGCATTCCCTTTTCTCCATAAATTTTAAAATGAATTTCCAATCCATCATCGGTCAACAAAAAGGATTTCTCGAACCTAAAATCGTAAGGCCATGATAAAAGCGCTTCGGTGGATTTTTCCGGAAATTTTGAATTGGGAACTTCGGTTCCCGATCGGTATTGCTTTACAAAAACAGCAGAAGTATCGGTTTGGTGCCCCAACTCGTATGCCATTTGGCGCAAAAGTCCATGTTGGTCTTGAATTGCTTCCCCTTTTGGTGTTTTCACACGAAAATCAGACTCGTTTACCGGACCGATTATAGGGAACATTTCAGTATCGGCGCTGCCCCACCCCGGGCTTCCCTTTTGGTGAATAAATTCGTGTCCCTTTACTTCATAGCCCACAAGTTCCCCCGCATCAATCTTTACTACGGAGGTGTTTGTTTTTAGTGTTACCATTATTTGGCGTTTATCAATCGGTAAATCAAAATGGCAGTACGTTTTGTCAACGCTTCAATGGTATTCAAGTTAACGGTTTCCTGAGGGGTATGTGCGCCGGAGCCCATAGTGCCCAATCCGTCCAAGCCATCCACATAATTGGCAACAAAAGAGATATCGGCAGCACCTCTTTTGCCAGGGTCATAGGCCAATACCTCACCTTGTTTTAAATCCAAACTTACCTCGTTAAGTGTGCTCAACAATGCACGATTTCCTTCTGTAGGCCCCATGGAAGGGTAGCTATCCGTAAAACTAATACTTGCTGAGGTCTGTGGAAGATTATTGGCTGCGATTTCCCTCATTTTGGCTCTAGCTCGTTCTTTTTGCTCTTCGGATATAAATCGAAGTCCACCTTTAACCACAGCTTTTTGAGCAACCACATTGGTTTTACCAAAGGCATCACCCTTGCTGGTCAGTTCATCATAATTCACAAAAGTTCCACCAAGCAGTACACCGGGATTAAAGGTTAACAGATCCTCCCCCTTTACATCAGTGTAGAATTGATGTAGAATCCGAGACATTTCAAAAATGGCACCTGCTCCTGTATTTTCACTAAAAACACCAGAGGAATGTGCACGTTTGCCCTCGACCTCAACGGCCCATCCCGAGGACCCTCTTCTGGCAACAGTGGCATAGTTGAAGCCAGTGGAGGTTTCAAATCCCAAGGCTACATCGCTTCGCTTTGCGGCATCAATCAAATCTTTTCTACTGATGGACAAAGGCTTACCTGTACTCTCTTCGTCCCCAGTAAAGGCTACAATAATCTGTGCATCATCCAACAGACCATTGTCCGATAATGCTTTTAGGGCATACAGTACAATTACATCGCCGCCCTTCATATCGTTGCCACCCGGGGCATGGGCAATACTGTCGTTAACCATTTCAAAAGTTTGAAACGGACTGTCTTCCTCAAAAACGGTATCCAAATGACCAATAAGCAGCAGCTTTTTTCCTTTTGAGCCAGAGGTTTCGGCAAATAAGTGACCTGAGCGGTTCATTTCGGCCGGCATTTCTATCCACTTGGTCTCAAATCCGATATTATCAAAGGCATCTTTAAAAACCATACCCACCTTTTTAACGCCTTCGGCATTAAGGGTACCGCTATTTATGTTCACTACCCTTTCCAAAAAACCAATCGCATCGGAATTATTTTTTTCAATGGTCGAAACAATCTTTTTTTCGGTTCTGGAAAGTTTTTGTGCAGTTATGGATGCAGTTAAAAGCAAAGCAAATAATGTGGAATAATATTTAAATGTCATGGTGGGTTATTTTTTTGACAAGTTATCAATTTAGATTGAAAAGCCCACACGGGAAAACGGCTTCTATTCGAATTGAATGGCTTTTACCGGTGTTATTTTAGTGATGATGTACGATGGCACCAAAAGCATCAATAAACAAAGCAACATCACCCCGATGTTCAAAAGTAAGATGGTCGGCATATCCATGTGCACGGGAATGTAGTCGATGTAATATTCCTCGGGGTTCGGAAATTTGAACATACGGTACTTATTCTGAAGAAAAATGAGTCCCAGACCTATGAGGTTGCCCAAAAAAAGCCCGATGGCGATCAAATAGGCAGCGTTGTACAAAAAGACTTTCCGGATGCTCCAATTGGTGGACCCCAGTGCTTTTAAAATTCCTATCATTTGGGTACGTTCTAGAATCAAGACCAGCAAAGCTGTGATCATGTTGATACCGCCAACAATGATCATAATGCCAATGATCAGGGCAATATTAAAATCAAAAAGGCCTATCCATTCAAAAATTCGGTAATATTTACTTTTGATGTTTTGGGTATCCAAAACGGATACCGTTTTACCGTAGATCTCGTTGCTTTTTTCTTCCAATTGGTCAAAATCATCGAGAAAAACCTCAAAATTGCCAATCTGGTCTTCTTTCCATTTGTTCATCCGTTGGATGTGACGGATATCCACAAAAACATAAGTCTCATCAAACTCCTCAAAACCACTATCATAAATACCGACAATCTTAAACCTCCTATTGTTGGGCATTTTGGAGGCATCGCCATCCCGAAGAAAAAAGGAAAAGAAGGTATCGCCAACTTTTAACCGTAATCTATTGGCCATTAAACTGGATATGAGCACCTCCTCGTTCAGTTTACCGCCATAATCGGGCAATCTGCCCTCGACCAGATATTCTTTAAAGGTGCTCCAATCGTAATCGGTACCCACGCCCTTGGCCAACATGCCCTCAAAAGTATCGGCCGTTCGGATAATTCCACCTTTGGTGGCCACCGCCTGTACGTGCTTTACGCCTTCTACATTCTTAAACTCAGGATAAAAATCTTGATTTATGGAAACCGGTATCAGGGAGACTTCGGAATTGTTGTTGTCGAAATTGGAAATTTGGATATGGCCATTGAATGCGGCGACCTTTTCACGAATTTTATTTTTTAGGCCGACACCCGTTGCAATGGCAATAAGCATCATTACCACACCGATTGCGATTGCAGCGATTGCAATTTTTATTATCGGGGCGGAAATACTAATTTTATGTTCCTTCCCTGTAACAAGGCGTTTGGCAATAAATAACTCTAAATTCAACGAATGCCCATTTTATCTAAAATCAAAAGTACAGTTTTATTGTTGTTTTTGGTCTTTTCATCATGCAAGGGACAACAAAAAGAGAACATTTCAACTTCAGAACCAAAAACCGATTCCCCTGTACCCATCAAAGTGGCAGCTAATCGTACCGAAGTTTATCTCCCGCTTTTAAAGGGTAAGGCAGTAGGTATAGTTGCCAACCCAACAAGTGTTGTTTTCAACGAAAAAGGGCATACGCATTTGGTGGATTCCCTACTTTCCTCTGGTGTTGATGTGAAGCAGGTTTTTGCCCCCGAACACGGTTTTAGGGGTACAGCAGATGCTGGGGAACATGTTAAAGATGGTGTGGACACCCGAACCGGCCTGCCCATAATCTCCCTTTACGGCAAAAACCGTAAACCTTCCAAAGAGCAATTGAGCAATTTGGATGTCGTTGTTTTTGATATTCAGGATGTGGGGGTCCGATTCTACACCTATATTGCCTCGTTGCAACTGGTGATGGAAGCCTGTGCCGAAAATGACATGCCCATTATTGTTTTGGACAGACCCAATCCCAACGGGCACTATGTAGATGGCCCTACCATGATGAAAGAGCATACCAGCTATTTGGGGATGAACACGATTCCGTTGGTCTACGGGATGACGATGGGCGAATACGCAAAAATGCTCAACGGCGAAGGATGGTTGAAAAATGGCAACAAAGCTGATTTAACCGTTGTGGAATTGGAAAACTATACGCACGAATCCGAATATCATTTGCCTATTAGACCTTCACCTAACTTGCCCAACGACACATCAATTACGCTTTACCCTAGCTTGGGCTTGTTTGAAGGCACCAATGTGAATGCGGGACGTGGCACCGAGTTCCAATTTCAACGTTATGGGGCTTCTTTTATGGACAGCACCGCCTATGATTTCAGTTATGTGCCCGAACCCAATTTTGGCTCTAAATATCCAAAAGAGGAGGGCAAGACCTGTTATGGTCGAGACCTGTCCAAAACCCCAAGAATGAACAATGTGACGATGGAATGGATCATTGATGCCTACAACAACACCTTGGACAAGTCCAAATTCTTTTTAACGAGCGGTTTCACCAAACACGCGGGCACTCCCCTACTTCAAAAACAGATTGAGCAAGGTATGACCAACGAAGAAATCAAGGCCACTTGGCAAGCGGATCTGGAAAACTTCAAAAAAATACGAGCGAAGTACTTGATTTATGATTGATTTAGAGTCTGACAAAACTTGCACGAATTAGCACAAATACGGCATCTGTCACATCGAGCGCCCGCCCGCCGGAAGGGCAGGCAGTCGAGATGTCTTAAAAAGCAAAGTTTTCTCAATCGATGCAAAAGCACCTCATTTCGAAATGACCTTTTGATTTTCCGTGGTCGGTCTACGGTATTTGTGAAATGGTTGTTTTAGCAAACCTTTAATGCTGCTGTTTTCCTTTTCATCGGGAAAGGTATCCACTCCGTAAACAATATCTTTTACGTCCATCGACATGTACGTACCAAATAGTCTGTCCCAAATGGAGAAAATGTTTCCGTAGTTGGAATCGGTATAAGGTAACTGATAATGATGGTGCACTTTGTGCATATCAGGGCTTACGATTATCCAGCTGATCGCATTGTCCACCCTTTTTGGCAAACGAATATTAGCGTGATTGAACTGTGAGAACACCACGGATAAACTTTGATACAACATAATGACACCAATGGGCGCGCCTACAAGTATAACACCCGCCAAAGTAAATGCATACCGGATCAAACTTTCCAATGGATGGTGCCTGTTGGCGGTCGTGGTGTCCACATTATGATCGGAATGGTGCACTAAATGAACCATCCACAAAGGTTTTACTTTGTGTTCCACCCAATGGGCCGCATAAGCACCTATCAAATCCAAAAGCATCACCCCGAGCAAAACATAAAGCCACAAAGGCATCTCTGGCAACCAATTAATAATGCCAAATTGGTTTTCCACCGCCCAATCCGACGATTTTAACAATAAAAAGGCCAATGGAAAATTGACCAAGATTGTAGTAAGCGTAAAGAAAAAATTTGGAACGGAATGTTTCCATTTTTTATAGGGGGCATTGAACAAGGGCAAAATCCCCTCCAAAATCCAGAAAAAAGTAATACCACCCACCAAAATAAGGCTGCGGTGCCACGAGGGAATGGTCTCAAAATAAGAAATCAATTGCTCCACTCCTTCAAATATAGCAAATCATTAAAATTTTATGGATTTTTTCATCTCCTCCACAATATTATATGCAGCAGGACAAATTGCCACATTTTTTAAGGTAAGGTTGGTTATCTGTTGGAACCTTTTCCTATCCGTATGCGGAAATTCGCGGCAGGCTTTGGGTCGAACTTCATATATAGAACAGTAATTATCGGCCCCTAAAAAACTACAGGGCACGTTTTGCAGTACATAGTCGTTTTCTTCATCCACCCTTAAATATTCATCTATAAACTGGGAGGGTTTCATTCTAAAATGCTTAGAAATCCTGTTAATATCAACATTGGTGAAAAGTGGGCCCGTAGTTTTACAGCAATTGGCACATGTTAGGCAATCCGTGCGCTCAAATTCCGCATCGTGCAGTTCTTGCATGGTATAATCCAGGTCTTTGGGAGGACGCTTTTTTAACTTGGCAAAAAACTTCTTGTTCCCTGAATGCTTCTCCTTGGCCCTTTGTGGCAAATCCCTAAGTATTTCATCCATAACACAAACTTATCCATTTTAAGGCTTTCCAAACAATTAAAATCCCACCTTTGCAAACTAAACCACTGTTGACTTGAGGTCCAGAGATTGGAAACGACAATGAAGTTGCCGGAATTATTGGGTTATTCGGTTATTTAGCCAATAACTTAATAAGCTATTGAAAGTCTATAGAAACTAAATTAAATGTAGTAAAATTACCAGCCGGCTAAGGCAGGGTTTTAACCTTCAACTTGTTAATAAATGCGAAATATATCCGATGTTTTTGGAAGGGCCCTATTGGATTACCAAAAAGGGGAATATACGGAGGACATTAAAACGTATTCATCTTTGGATGAAGCCGACGTAATTCCTGTTCCCTATTTGTTCCGAGAGTTTGATGAAATGCCCAAAATTGAGCAAAAGGCACTTCAATTAGCTCGTGGAAAAGTATTGGACATTGGTGCCGGTGCGGGAAGTCATGCCCTTTATCTACAAAACAAAGGATTTGATGTCACCGCCTTGGACAATTCCGAAGGATGTATTGCTGTTTGTAAAGAAAGAGGCATCCATTCGACAGTGGTAAGTGATGTTTTGGATTATGCCAATGAACGTTACGATACCTTGCTTCTACTTATGAACGGCATTGGATTGGCAGGCAAACTGAACAATTTAAGCAATTTTCTACAGCATTTGGCCTCATTATTGCAGCCTAATGGACGGATTTTATTGGATTCCAGCGATATTATTTACATGTTTGAACAGGATGAAGATGGCGGATACTGGATTCCCAATAATGGAACCTATTATGGCGAAATAGTTTTTGAAATGGAATACAAAGGTCAAAAAGGCAAACCGTTTGATTGGGTTTATGTAGATTTCGATACCTTGCAAAACGCTTGCGAATCCAATGGATTGGATTGCGAACTTGTAATTTCTGGTGAGCATTTCGACTATTTGGCTAAGCTCACATTAAAGAAATAATAGATTCCGATGCGGAACGTTTTAGTATATATTAGCTAATTATGAAAAAAATTGCGCTTTACGCTTTATGTAGTTTTGGATTACTGATAAGCTGTTCCAAGGATTCGGATATCTCTTCATCGGATTCTACCGTTAACATTGACAAATCTGGAAATCGTCTCTCCACAGGGGCTTCTGCCAGAAACTTGTTGTCCAATGATACTTTTGACAAACTTTTGATTGAGATTGATTATGCCACCGGTTTTGCCCCCACCGCTGGGGCCATTGCCAATTTTGAGGAGTTTTTAATAACGCACACCCACAAAGAAAATATTGAGCTTAAATATACTGCACTGTCCTCTCCGAATGAAGAAACATTGACCCTTGAAGAAGTTGTTGACCTTGAAAATGAGAACAGGGACGAATACAACAATGGCTCTACATTGGCCATTTATATTTACTTTGCCGATGCCCCTGCCGACAGTGATGATGATAGTGAGGGGCTAGTAACCTTGGGAGCTGTGTATCGCAATACCTCCATGGTCATTTATACACCCTCCGTAAAAAAAATAGCCAACAACAGTACATCCGTAAGTACTGAAGAGGTTGAGACGGCCACGCTATTGCACGAGTTCGGACATTTGTTTGGACTTGTCAACCTATCAACCGAATCGGTGAACGATCACGAAGACACCGAATCCGACAACCATTGCAATGTGGATGGTTGTTTAATGCGTTCGGAACTGGAATTTGGGTCTTCCTTGCTTAAACAAATGGAAAAAAATACCTCAAAGGGCTTGGCAACCGTTCCAGATTTGGGCCCCGAATGTATTTTGGATCTTCAAAAATATGGAGGTCGTTAAGCTTTTCGCTTAAGGAATATTCAAATACTTATGGGTCTGTAGGGAAACCTTCCATTTCGGATGCTTCATCACATAATCCACAATTTGGGGAACCATTTTGTCACGAACACTCCATTCGGGTTGTAGGTAGAGTATGCAATCATCACTTACTTGGGCGGCTTGTTCCTCGGCAAAAATAAAATCGTGCTTGTTGTAAATAATTACCTTAAGCTCGTGGGCTTTTTTATAAATATCGCCCACGGGAAGTTTGTTTTTTTTGGGGGATAGACAAATCCAATCCCAAACACCCGTCAATGGATAAGCTCCAGAGGTTTCGATATGAATCTTCATGTTTTTGGCCTTGAGACCTTGGGTCAATGGCCCCATATCCCAAGTAAGCGGCTCACCACCTGTGATAACAATGGTATCCGAATATTTTTCAGCATTGGCCATAATACTATCAATAGGTGTTGGGGGATGGGTTTCGGCATTCCAACTTTCCTTAACATCGCACCAATGGCAACCCACATCGCAGCCACCAATCCTTATAAAATAAGCGGCTGTTCCTTTGTGGTACCCCTCCCCTTGAATGGTATAAAATTCTTCCATCAAAGGGAGTGTTAAGCCCTTTTCCACCAAATCCATCACGTTTTCTTCCATCATGCTGCAAAGATAATCCACTTCTATGGTTTGGCCCTATTTTACGGCAATAACATCAATTTCTATGCTGCCGTTGGCTGCAATGCCCTTCGCTGCAAAGGTGGTTCGAGCTGGTTTTTTAATGAAATATTGGGTATAAATTTCATTAAAGGCCGAAAAATCATCAATATCGGCCAAAATCACGGTGCATTTTACCACATGGTCCAAGGTCATATCATGCTGTGCCAAAACGGCCTCGATGTTTTTAATGGCCTGTTCAGTTTCAGCTTTGACCCCGCCTTGAACCAGTGTGCGAGTCGTATGGTCCATCCCTATCTGGCCAGCCAAAAAGTACATATTGCCAGCCTGTACCACATCACTAAAAGGAGCGCTTTGTTTTTTGGGTTCATGCGACTTATGGAAAATAATCTCGGTGGTTTCTTGTGCATAGGAAGTGGCCATTGCCCCACTGATCAAAATAGACAATATTGCATAGTGGAAAGGTTTCATAATCTCATTTTTAGTTTTGCTTAAAATTACCCTATTTTTATCGGAAATTGAACAGGATGGGCAGCAAAGAAGAATTCTTTGAACACATTGAACAAGGTTACAGCATGAAGGGCGATTACATCACCTTGGGTGCCGGAATGTTGGATGGCGAAACCATGACCAACGCTTACATAAAGGTTCCCTTAAAAATGATGAATCGCCACGGCCTGATTGCAGGGGCAACGGGAACCGGAAAGACAAAATCGCTGCAAGTTCTGGCCGAAAACCTATCCGATAAAGGGATTCCCGTGTTGCTCATGGATCTTAAAGGCGACCTTAGCGGCATTGCACAACCCAGCCCCGGACATCCAAAAATTGATGAGCGCCAAGAAAAAATAGGCCTTCCATTCGAAGCCAAGGGGTTTCCCGTGGAAATCATGTCGCTTTCCGAACAGCACGGTGTCCGCCTGCGGGCCACGGTATCGGAGTTTGGGCCTGTGCTGCTTTCCAGAATCTTGGACCTGAGCGTTACCCAAGAAGGAATTGTTGCCGTAATATTCAAATATTGTGATGACAACAAGCTGCCACTCCTTGACCTCAAGGATTTTAAAAAAGTACTGCAATATGCCACTGGCGAAGGAAAAGAGGAGTTCCAAAAAGAGTACGGTCGTATTTCAACCAGTTCCACAGGAACCATTTTGAGGAAAATCATTGAACTGGAACAGCAAGGTGCCGACCTCTTTTTTGGGGAAAAATCCTTTGATGTGGAAGATTTGGTCAGAATTGACGAAAACGGTCGTGGCTATGTGAACATTATCCGTTTGACAGATATCCAAGACCGTCCAAAACTCTTCTCGACCTTTATGTTGAGTCTTTTGGCTGAAATCTACTCCACTTTTCCGGAACAAGGGGACAGCGACAGACCTGAATTGGTGCTGTTCATAGATGAGGCCCACCTGATTTTTGACAATGCCAGCAAAGCACTTTTGGACCAGATTGAAAGTATTGTGAAACTAATTCGTTCCAAGGGAATCGGACTTTATTTTGTGACCCAAAACCCTACCGATGTACCGGACGACGTTTTGGCGCAGTTGGGCTTGAAAGTTCAGCATGCGCTCCGCGCCTTTACCGCCAAAGACCGAAAGGCGATAAAGCTTACGGCACAGAACTACCCGATTTCCGAATTTTATGATACCGCCCAAGTGCTTACTTCATTGGGGACAGGGGAGGCCTTGGTATCCGCATTGGACGAAAAGGGACGACCAATGCCATTGGCAGCAACAATGATGCGAGCGCCGATGAGCCGCATGGATATTTTGAACGATGATGAGATAAAAGATGTACTGGGCCAGTCCAAATTAATTAAAAAATACAATGAGGAGATGGACCGCGAGAGCGCCTACGAAATCCTCTCCGAAAAGATTGAAAGAGCCGAAATAGAAGCCGAAAAACAGGAGAAACCAACATCCCAAAGGTCTTCCAGCAGAAGAAGCACCCGAATGAATCCCGTGGTTAAAGTTTTAACCAGTGCTACATTCATCAGAGGTGTTTTAGGAGTATTAAAAAAAGTGATTCGATAATATATGAAAAAGACAAGCCGAGCAATTGCCCTGTTTTTCGGGGTTGCATTAATTCATTCTTGCCAAAAGGATACCACATTCTTGATTACGGAAACCAGTGTTGGTCCATTGACCCAGACCACCCAGATCGGTGAATTGGAAAGCACCTTTGTAAAAGATTCCGTTGTTGGAGACACAGCCCGAATCAACTTGGGTACATCCGCCAAAAAAATCGAAGTGTTTGAAAAAGGGGGCAAACACCTCCTGACCCTGACCCCAAATTCTGATAGCATCCCTACTGTTCAGAATGTTAGAATATTGGATCCCAGATATGTATCAGAAAAAGGGATCGGGCTTCAAAGCACTTTTAAGGATATCCAGAACAGATACGATATCAAAAAAATTGTGACGACCTTAAACAGCATCGTGGTCTTTCCAAAAGGTAGCAATCTTTATTTTACCATTGACAAGGGAGAGTTGCCCGAGAGTTTACGCTACTCAACTTCGGATATTGAAGCGGTACAAATACCGGACGATTCCAAAATTAAATATTTGATGTTGGGATGGGAATAGGTTGATTAGGTTAAAGTAAGCCGAATTTTTCGCGATTGGCCAAAACCTTTGGGCTGTTATCGTGCATCCATTCGGCCAACTCCAGAAGTTTTTCCACATAAGACTGTCCAAAATCCGTGAGACTGTACTCTACACGGATAGGTACTTCCGCATACGCCTTACGAGCAATGTAACCGTCTGCTTCAAGAACTTTCAAACGCTGGCTCAATACCTTATTGGATATTCCGTAGACGTATTTCTTGAGTTTGTTGAACCGGAGTAAAGGAAAATATCCCAGCCAAAGAAGAATCAATATACTCCATTGGTCAGAAGCTACGGACATTACATCGCGAACCGGGCATAATTCGGGCGGGTTCTTGTAATCTATATGCCCAAACATTTTTTCTAATTTTTTTACCGTCCTAATTTTCTGATTATCAGCGATAGTTTCCATTTATACACTTAGTTTTCAATCCGTCACTTCTTTTGTTTTCTAAAATGAATATGTACTTTTAGTATCAAATTAAGAGTAAGTTACAAAAAGTAACCTTATGAAAAAACTGCTCAATAAAATACTTCCATTGGCTTACGGGCAATACTATAATGCTTATACACTTATTGCACCCAAAAAAGCAGCCGATAGTGCTTTTCATTTGTTCTGCACAGTCAGAAAAGGTAGGGTTAGACCGGAACAAGCAGCCTATTTGGACGGAGCCAAACTGGCCATTGAAGAGGTTGCCGAGCATAAGATACAATCGTATCATTGGCCTGGGAACAAAGAAACCGTTTTGTTGGTCCATGGTTGGGAGAGCAACACCTTTAGATGGCGCAACCTTGTCAAAAAACTTAGGGAGGCCGACTTCAATATTATTGCTTTTGATGCGCCTTCGCATGGCTATTCTTCCGGAAAGCACTTGTATGTGCCCTTGTATGAGGAAGCCGTAAACTATATGGTGACAAAGTACAGTCCAAAACACCTGATTGGACATTCGGTGGGCGGAATGACCATTATTTACAACCAATATAAAAACCCAAGCACCCATGTTGAAAAAATGGTCACTATTGGCTCTCCGTCGGAATTCCACGAGATTATGGAGCACTTTCAAGATTTGTTAAAGTTCAATAATAGGGTAATGAAACAGTTGGATAAGTACGTATACAACCGCTTTGGATTCCGTATCAATGAGTTTTCCACTTCCAAATTTGCACAATCCATCAGCCAAAAAGGGTTGTTGTTTCATGATAGGCACGACAACATTACACCTTACCATGCATCGGTTGCAGTAAATAAAAATTGGAAAGACAGTACGTTGGTAAGTACCGAGGGCTTGGGACATTCCATGCACCAAGACGATGTGAACGACCAGATCATATCTTTTTTGGAAGCTTGATAAAGTTGTCCTAATTTTCAGAAAAAATAAACCATGCAAAAAATAACCCCTTTTCATGTTGCCGTTCCGGTACACAATTTGGATGAATGTAGAATCTTTTACCGCGATGTGCTCGGGTGTGAAGAAGGTAGAAGTGCCGAACAATGGGTAGACTTTGACTTTTTTGGGCATCAATTCGTGATTCATTATAAGCCAAAGTCCGAAGAAGACACGCACACCAACCCCGTTGATGGAAAAAATGTACCCGTGCCCCATTATGGTGTGGTTTTGCCATGGGACACCTTTCAAACATTTTCCAAAACGCTAATAGAAAAGGGTATCGATTTTGTAATTGAACCTTACATTCGGTTTAAAGGGGAGCCCGGGGAACAGGCGACCATGTTCTTTTTAGACCCTGCCGGAAATGCTTTGGAATTCAAGGCTTTTAAGGATATGGGGCAATTGTTTGCCAAGTAGTTTAAACTAGGTTAAGACCTTTTTTGCGTACCCAAAGTCGGGCAAAAACCATATTGGGCACCCAACAAAGCCAGGCAACTATTTTGTAGGCCAGTAAAAACTCCCCGAATATGATGGTTAGGAGCGGTAGCCAAATACGCAGTGTAACCGCTGCAAAACAAGCCGCGTAGCTGTAGATCATCAAACCTTGGTGCAGGGAAAGATCCTTGTTTTTAACCGCTATATAGGCTCTTAAGGTAGTAAAGAGCCAAATCACCCCAAGACTTATAAACCCCAAGGATGAAACGATGCCGCCCGTGGCGAAAAAACCAAGGTAAACACCGCACAGCCCACTGACCATGGCAGATAAAATATAAATCCTACCCAAATTCCTATGTAGGCCCAAATGTTTGGCCCGGAGCTTTTTTATAAACTGGGGCCATCCCGATAAAAGAGCAATCCCCCCAAAACCAATATGTCCGTAAAAAGCAATTCTCCAGATTATGCTGGACAACACTTCCTTGGATTTGCCCAACAACAGGCCAAACTCCTCGGCAGCAAATAGGTAAATCAAAGGATAAAGACCAATGCCTATGGCTAAAAGCACAAAAACCACCCAAGCTACTTTGTTCCTAACTGTTTGAGCCATATCGACTTATTTACCAAGAAGTAAGTTATCGATATTTTGGATATAAAAACAAGAATATTGATGGCAATTCGTTATAAGTGTACTGATCAGCCTCTTGAGGCAAACCCAAATTGTACTATTATGAAGACAATTTTACTCCTGATTACCCTTATTTTTTCTGCCCTGGCCGTATCCAGTTGTACCAATGACGAAGGTGAGACCGAATTTGAATTTTTGACCCCCGAAGAAGAGCAAAAAGCTGAGCAAGAAACAAACTAAGGTTTTTAAACCTTGTGACGCTCACGGGCCAACAAAGTGTTCTTGAGCAACATGGCAATGGTCATGGGACCTACCCCTCCAGGAACTGGTGTAATGTACGATGCTTTCTTACTTACATTTTCAAAATCCACATCGCCAGTGATGTAATATCCTTTTTCACGCGATTCATCGGGAACCCGGGTAATACCTACATCGATTATGGTTACGCCATCCTTGACCATATCGGCCTTCAAAAATTTTGGCACTCCCAAAGCAGATATCACAATATCCGCCTGAAGTGTCAATTCCTTTAGATTTTTTGTTCTACTATGTGCTAGGGTCACCGTAGCATTTCCGGGATACCCCTTTTGGCTCATTAAAATACTGATGGGCCTGCCCACAATATGGCTCCTGCCAATTACCACGGTATGCTTACCTTCGGTTTCCACCTTATAACGCTTCAACAGTTCCATGATCCCAAATGGAGTGGCAGAGATGAAAGTCTCCATATCCAAGGCCATTTTACCAAAATTTGTGGGGTGGAATCCATCCACATCCTTATCGGGGTCAACGGCCATGAGCACTTTTTCCTCATCAATATGTTTTGGCAAGGGCAATTGAACAATATAGCCGTCGATATCGGGATCGTTGTTCAATTGGTGCACTTGCTTTAGCAGATCTTCCTCGGTGGTTTCTTCTGGAAGATGGATAAGGGTGGACTCGAAGCCTATTTTTTTACAGGAACGCACTTTGCTGCCCACATAGGTTAGACTGGCCCCATCGTTACCAACCAAAACGGCTGCCAAATGAGGGACTTTTTCGCCCCGCTCTTTCATTTGGGCCACCTCAACGGTTATTTCTTCTTTGATTTGGTTCGATACTTTCTTTCCGTCAAGGATTTCCATAGTGATTCTTTAGGTTTTGGCAATTATTCAAGGGGTTTCCGGCTTCCGGCTTCTGGCTTCTGACTTCTGACTTCTGACTAAATTTATTTCATATTCTGCATCATCTGCATCATCTTTTTGCCTCCGCCGCCTTGCATCATCTTCATCATCTTGCTCATTTGATTGAACTGCTTTAGCAATTGGTTTACTTCTTGAATGGATGTTCCACTACCGGCAGCTATGCGCTTTTTGCGGCTTGCATTCAATTTGGCAGGTGTAGACCTTTCCTCGGGGGTCATGGAGTGGATAATGGCCTCAATGTGTTTAAAGGCATCATCATCAATATCCAATCCTTTCAAGGCCTTTCCCGCACCAGGGATCATTCCCATGAGGTCCTTCATACTCCCCATTTTCTTGATTTGCTGAATTTGGCTCAAGAAATCATCAAACCCAAACTTATTTTTGGCAATTTTCTTCTGAATCTTACGTGCTTGCTCTTCATCAAACTGCTCTTGGGCACGCTCCACCAAGGATACCACGTCTCCCATACCAAGGATACGGTCGGCCATTCGGGATGGGTGGAACACATCAATGGCCTCCATTTTTTCGCCCGTACCAATGAATTTGATAGGCTTATCGACCACGGATTTAATGGAAATGGCGGCACCACCTCGGGTATCACCATCGAGTTTGGTCAGGATTACCCCGTCAAAGTTCAAGACATCGTTAAACGCTTTTGCGGTATTAACGGCATCCTGACCTGTCATGGAATCCACCACAAATAAGGTTTCCTGCGGCTTTATGGCCTTATGGATGTCGGAAATCTCATTCATCATCTGTTCATCCACGGCCAAACGACCTGCGGTATCGATGATCACTACATTGCACCCAACACTTTTGGCATGGGCAATACCTGCCTTGGCAATGGCAACGGGATCGTTGTTCCCGCGGTCCGAATATACCTCTACCCCTATTTGGTCACCTACTATATGTAACTGGTCTATCGCTGCTGGACGGTAGACATCGCAGGCTACCAAAAGTGGCTTTTTGGTTCTTTTGTTTTTGAGGAAATTGGCAAGTTTACCGGAAAAGGTGGTTTTACCAGAACCTTGCAGACCGGACATCAAGATTACGGAAGGGTTACCTGAGAGATCTATTCCTTCTGCTTCGCCCCCCATAAGTTCGGTAAGCTCATCTTTAACCAATTTTACCATGAGCTGGCCAGGTTGAAGGGAGGACAGTACATTTTGGCCTAGTGCCTTCTCTTTGACCGTATTGGTAAATTCCTTGGCAATCTTAAAGTTGACGTCGGCATCCAACAAGGCCCTTCGAACTTCCTTAAGGGTCTCTGCTACATTGATTTCCGTAATTTGTCCATGCCCTTTGAGGACGTGAAGTGCCTTATCTAATTTTTCACTTAAATTATCGAACATGTGTTCTTTGTTTTAAAGGAGGGACAAATTTAAGAATAATATAAAAGAAAAAGGACGGCTTTGGGGCGAGCCGTCCTTCTTTTGGAAAAAAAAGATTGGGGAAAAATTCTATGGTTTCTCGAACACCAAGGTATCCAAGGAATCATCATCGCTTTCATCAGTAAGTTCAATTCGTGTGGAAGTGATAGAAACCACCTTCCAATCATTGGTCAACCCTACAAGATCATCTCCTGTATCAAAATTGATATAGAGCTTCAAACCTTCTTCCGAATCTCTCAGTACCCTCCAAAGACCATTGGCCACAGGGTCTGCATTGATCAATACTTCCATCTGGTGCATCGTCGAGAAGTTAAACTCCATTCCTGTGTAGGCAGTTGTCAGTTGTACTGCTCCTTCTTGGTACAGGGCGATATTCCAAGATCCGTCCATGATCATACTCCTAATTTCGGCAACATCGCCATCATCCGCACTATCATCACATACTTGCAGAAGTACCATTTCATTGTCTGACTCATCAATATTAAACTTAAATCGACTATCCGTAAGCTCACTGATGGGCCACTCATAACTCACCTCTGGCTCACCTTCCATAGTAATCATAAGGGATAATTCCAATTGACTATTGAGTCCGATGTCCCAACTACCTTGCGAGACATTTACACCATTGCCAAGGGTAACCGTTCCTCCTGCCTTAAACTGGAATTCATATCCAAGAAGCCTTTTGACCTCATTCCCTTGGTTTATTATCTTTTTTACGATCCATTCACATTCTTGCAACATTGAAATCAAGGTTTCCCTATCTACTTCGGACGGCTCCGCATCACAACGTTCTTTGAGTATTATTTTGTTGCCATTATCCTTATGGAGTTTTATAAAACCATCCTCCAATTCATATACATACCAATCCAAAGTAAAGTCGGCAACAGCTTGAAAATCAACACTCAAGAGCACCCCATTTTCCGCCATGGCAGTAGTCCATGTACCAGTTATACTGGTAGTTGCACTGGCAAGTACCACTGTCCCATCTTGGGAAAAGGTCATCAATTGTTCAAAATATTGTTCTGTGTTATCGACTTCATCACGGATTACTTGTCTAACTTCCAAAGGACAGGCCAGCAAAAGGTCATCAAGCTCCTCTAAAGTGAAATCATCATCGTTATAATTATCATCATCGTCTTCGTCACACTCGTTTTTGGACGTTTCCAAGGCAGCGGCAAGTTCCGTATTGCTCCCGACCGTAATTTGGGTGCCATCATGTTTTTTTAGGGTAACGGGAAACTGTATGCTTATAAGTTCATTGTCGTCATCAAGTTCATCAAAAAACCTTCTCATGCCCAGGTCACTCTTTATCTCTACCTGACCGGATTGTTGGTTATCCACACCAAAGGTGAACAAGGTAACTGGGTAAACAAAGTCGATACACTCTATATCGTCATCGTCGCCCCCTTCAATGCACTCACGAGCCATTGTTTCAAGCTCACCATGGTTTTTAATGCTTATCTCGGTAAAATCGGAAAGGGTAACTGTAATGGGGAAAGCAATGTCCAAAACGTCATTGTCGTCATCCAACTCATCAAAAATTTCTTCAACAATTTCAAGGTCGTTTTTAGAATCGATTGTCACATCGACCCCATTTACATTCACTGTATATGGAAATTGGATGGCAAAACAACTGGCACCATCGACAATATTGTCAAAAGAACCATCATACGAAGACATATTTTTAATTAATATAGCCGTTGTGGAATTGGCTGCAATGGCCTGTCCTTCGCCACCTTGGTCAATCTCTTGGTATTCTTCCTGACAAGAGGACAAACTTAAAACAAGTACAACCAGTACTGTGCGCAACAAGTTGTCAATCAACTTTTTCATAACTTTTGAATTTTGGGGTTATAATTCAATCTTAAAACAACCCTTCTTAAAAAAACCCTACTTTTTCTTAAAAATTTTCAAATATATTTGAACCGATAAACAAACCCCCATCCATGAGCAACGTATGCGAAGACCATGTTTTCAGCAAAGTTTTCAAGACCCACTCCAAAACGGTCTTTAATTATATCTTTTACAAATTCGGGAATGAGGAAAAGGCTCATGACGCCGTTCAGGAAGCATTTGTAAAACTTTGGCAAAACTGTGCAAAGGTAAGTCCGGAAAAAGCAAAATCCTACGTTTACACAATTGCCAATAATCTATATTTGAATGTGATCAAGGCAGAAAAGATTAGATTAAAACATGCTGATAGCCTTATCAAGGACAGGACAAACGAGTCCCCGGAATTTTTGATGGAGGAAAAAGAATACAAGGAAAAATTGGACAATGCCCTAAATGCTTTGCCCGAAAACCAGAGAACTACTTTTTTGCTCAACCGGATCGATGGAAAAAAATATGCGGAAATAGCAGAAATGGAGGGTGTGGGCATAAAAGCCATTGAAAAAAGGATGCATTTGGCACTGAAGAGTTTACGGGAACAAATTGATGGCATTTAAAGTAGAAAAGAGATAGGGGATAGGTGAAGACAGGAGATATTGATCCTGATCTTGGAAGCACGAAGTCAGATGTCAGTTCGCGGTAAGCAGTTGGCAGTAGCCCCAGCCTTTGCCGTTTGGTCTTGATCCATGCATCTATGCTCTTGAACTTGGAATTTGGAAAAGTAGGGTATTTTAAAAGGTAGTTGTTATTATAACGTAAAGCATTAAACCCATGCAAGAAAATTATTTGGCAAAATGGCTCAGTGGAGAGCTTTCGGAAGAGGAACTTAGGGAGTTCGAAAATTCCCGAGAGTTTGCCTCGTATCAAAAGCTCAAGGATGCTTCAAGCAACTTAAAGGCACCCGATTTCGACACGGAAAAAGCCCTACAGCGCTTGAAAGAAGAGTATCTTGACAATGCACCAAAGGTTATTTCCCTCAACCCTTTCAAGAAATTCCTGAGAGTCGCCGCCCTTATTGCCATACTCCTTGCCGGTTCTTATTTTTATATGAACACCTTAACCGAAAAAGTTACCACGGATTACGCTGAGCGTTCCGAGCTTATGCTGCCCGATAATTCCGAAATCTTTTTGAACGCAGATTCACAGGTGTCCTTCAATAAAAAGAATTGGGACAACAAAAGAAATGTTGATTTAAAGGGAGAGGCTTTCTTTAAGGTCGCAAAAGGAAAAAAATTCACGGTTTCCACCAAACACGGAACGGTTGCCGTTTTGGGCACACAATTTAATGTGGAAAATAGAAAAGGTTTTTTTGAGGTGACTTGCTACGAAGGTTTGGTAAGGGTCAACTACAACAACAAAGAAACCAAGTTGCCCGCTGGAACTTCTTTCTTGATGATCAACGGCAAAATTGTCAACATTGGGACACCCAATGGCACACTCCCATCATGGATGAACAACGAAAGTAGTTTTGAGAGCATTCCCTTAAAATATGTTTTTTCCGAGCTTGAAAGACAGTTCAATGTAACGGTATCCTCAAAAAATATTGATACAAATCTATTATTTACAGGTTCTTTCAACAACACAGACCTAAATATGGCGTTAAAAAGTATAAGTACCCCCTCCAAAACACGTTACAAAATAGACGGAGACAACGTACTTTTTTATGCTGGGAACACACAACAATAAGCATTTAGGCCTTGTCCTTGTTTTATTGCTTTTCATACTCTGCGCCGCCAATGCGCAGGAAAGGCAACAATCCCCCATTGGCCTTATTTCCTATATAAAAACGTTGGAAAACCGTTTTAACATCAAGTTTTCCTATCTCAATGAAGATTTGGAAGGACTCACCATTTCTATTCCCGAAAACCTCGACTCATTGGAGGGAATTCTACAATACATTGAAGGTAAGTTTCGTGTAGAGACGAAAAAACTCAATGAACGCTACTATACCCTTACCAAAGAAAACCTTGTAAACCTCTGTGGTGTGGTACTGGATAATTTTGAAGAAAACACGGTTGTAGGTGCAACGGTGGAGGTATTGGGAACCGACATTGCCAAAATCACCGACAGCAATGGCTACTTTACCATGGAAAACATCCCCCGTGATGCCTCACTCAAAATTCGCTACTTGGGCTACATTACCAAATATGTAAAGGTCGAAACCCTATTGCAGCAAGGTGGATGCCCTAAAATACTATTGGCACAGCATTACGAACAATTGGATGAAGTGTTCGTCTACAAATACCTTACCTCTGGAATCATAAAGGAAAAAGATGCCAGTATTACTCTGAAAACTGACGAATTTGGCATCCTTCCAGGATTGATAGAACCGGACATCCTGCAAACCGTACAAGCCCTTCCCGGCATTAAAAGCATTGATGAAACGGTATCGGATATTAATGTACGGGGAGGAACCAACGACCAAAACCTAGTGCTTTGGAACGGCATCAAAATGTATCAATCCGGACATTTTTTTGGTTTGATATCCGCTTTTAATCCCTACCAAACAGATAAGGTAACCATATACAAAAATGGAACCCCGGCAAATTTCGGGGATGGCGTAAGCAGCGTCATTCAAATGGAAACCGGGAATACCATCTCCGAGAGGTGGAAGGGAGGCGGAGGATTCAACTTGATAAGCGGAGACGTTTATGGAGAAATTCCAGTGACCAACAAACTCGGCATTCAATTTTCGGCCAGGCGTTCAACAACCGATTTCCTGAGCACGCCCACCTATAAACAGTTTTTCAATAGGGCCTTTCAAGATAGTGAGATAACGGTTCAAAACAACAATACCATAGACGACGAATTTATCAGGGATGAAGACTTTTTCTTTTACGACTTTTCCGGAAAAATCCTGTACAACCTCAACCCGGACCATAACATCAGGCTGAGTGCCATACGTATCAAAAACAATCTAAATTATGAAGAAACCAATGTCTCCGCAGATGAGACCAACAGCAGTTTATTAAGACAGGATAATATTTCCGTAGGCGGTCAATTACAGAGTACTTGGACCGACCGCTTTTCTTCCCATCTCAACATGTATTACTCCAGATATAATCTGGACGCACAGAATATTTTCGCCAATGAGGTACAGCAATTGTTCCAAAACAACCAAGTGACGGAAAATGCCATAAAACTGGACACAGATTATATCTTGAACGATGCATTCAGTTGGAGCAATGGGTATCAATACATTGAAACGGGGATCATCAATGCCACATTTATCAACGAGCCCGATTTCAACAGTAAGATCAAAGGGGTAATTCGCACACATGCCCCGTACTCACAGGTCAACTACAATTCCCCTGAAAACAAATTCATTGGAAAAATCGGTGCCCGCTTTAACTTTATTGAGAACCTGGACACCTTCAAAAAGCTTTTGATCGAACCAAGAATCAACCTAAATTTTAAATTGGCCAACTATTTAAGAGCGGAGCTTTTGGGTGAGTTTAAAAGCCAGACCACCAACCAGATCATAGATCTGGAACAAAACTTTTTAGGTATTGAAAAGCGACGGTGGATTCTGTCCAACGATAGCACACTTCCTGTTACCAAAAGCAAACAAGGTTCCGTTGGTATCAATTACGAAAAAAACAATTTTTACATTGGGGTTGAAGGCTTTTACAAAAATGTGGACGGGATAAGCACCAGTACACAAGGATTCCAGAACCCGCATCAATTCTCGGGTGAAATAGGGAGCTACGATGTTAAAGGGGCTGAACTGCTCATCAATAAAAAAGGAGATAACTACAGTACATGGTTGAGCTATGCTTACAATAAAAATGATTACACTTTTGATTCGATTGTACCACAGTCGTTTCCCAACAATTTGGACATAAGGCACACGGTTACCTTTGCAAGTACCTACACCTACAAAGACTTGAAATTAAGCATTGGACTAAACTATAGAACGGGAAAACCATTTACAGAGCCTGTTGAAGGCGAAGAAGGTTTGGACCAAGGTTTTTTTCCGCCCAGAATCAATTACCAAGCCCCGAACAATAGCCGGTTGCCAGAATATTTTAGGGCGGATGCCTCGGCCATCTATAATTTTCAGTTAAGTAGAAGCATTCGTGCCAATGCGGGACTCTCCATCCTAAATTTTACGAATAGAAAAAATACGCTCAACAAATATTACCGCGTAAACGAGGATGATGAAATTGAGACCGTGGAAAGCGTTTCGTTGGGCATTACGCCCAATGTAAGTTTTAGGGTGAGTTTTTAAAGATTTTCCCGACTGTGCCCGAAATTGCACAGCAGTAACATTTGTGAAAATTCCAGTAATCCGTGTCAAAGTACAAAAGATTTCCCGCTTACTCCTTCGACTCCACCCAGGACACCAACTAGAAATGACAAAACCCGTCATTCCTGCACAAGCAGGAATCCAAGAAATTAATGCTTTTTTGGCAACAAAAGAACTGAAGAAAATACTTGTCAAGACACAGAGGGATTAATTTACATCCGCTCTGGAACATCTATACCCAACAAGCGGAAAGCGGATTTGATTACCTCTCCCACTTTTTTCGACAACTGCACCCTAAAGTTTCTCTTCTGCTCATCTGTTTCGCCCAAAATGGAGACCTGTTGGTAGAACGAGTTGAACTCCTTAACCAAGTCATAAGTATAATTGGCAATCAAGGCCGGACTAAAGTTTTCCGCCGCCAACTGCACCGTTTCGGGAAACAACTGGATTTGCTTCAACAATTCTTTCTCCTTTTCGTGCAATTCCATGGTCATGTCGAGCGTAGTCGAGACATTGGAATCCGCCTTTCGCAAAATAGATTGAATCCTTGCGTAGGTATACTGGATAAACGGTCCTGTGTTTCCTTGAAAATCTACCGACTCCTCTGGATTAAAAAGGATACGCTTCTTGGGGTCTACCTTTAAAATATAGTATTTAAGAGCGCCCAAACCTATGGTTCGGTACAATTGCGTTTTCTCTTTTTCGGAATAGCCGTCCAATTTGCCCAATTCTTGCGAAATGGACGCTGCGGTATCTTCCATATTTTTAATCAGGTCGTCCGCATCCACTACGGTACCTTCCCTACTCTTCATTTTTCCGCTGGGCAGGTCTACCATACCATAGCTTAAATGGTACAATTGCCCTGCCCAAGAATAACCTAATTTTTTCAGGATAAGAAACAACACCTTAAAATGGTAATCCTGCTCGTTCCCTACGGTATACACCATTCCGTTGATATCCGGAAAATCGGTTACCCGCTGTATGGCCGTACCAATATCTTGCGTCATATACACCGCGGTTCCATCGGAACGCAGTACGATTTTCTCATCCAGTCCTTCCTCGGTAAGGTCGATCCAAACACTTCCATCTTCTTTTTTGAAGAAAACGCCTCGTTCCAGGCCATCTTTTACCACATCACGACCCAACAAATAGGTATCGCTCTCGTAGTACAACGTATCAAAATCAACGCCTAGATTTTTGTAGGTGGTATCAAAACCATCGTACACCCAACCGTTCATCTTTTTCCATAGCGCCACTACTTCTTCATCACCAGCTTCCCACCTTCGGAGCATTTCTTGGGCCTCCAACAAAATCGGGGCTTCTTTTTCCGCCTTATCCTTTGGAGTTCCAGACGCTATCAACCCGGAAATCTGCTCTTTGTACGCTTTATCAAATGCGACATAGTATTTCCCTACCAAGTGGTCGCCCTTCAAACCAGAAGATCCGGGGGTTTCCCCATTACCAAACCTCTGCCAGGCCAACATGCTCTTGCAGATATGGATGCCTCGATCATTTATAATCTGCGTTTTGTACACTTTTTTGCCCGAAGCCTTCAAAATTTCGGCCACGGAATAGCCCAAAAGGTTGTTTCGGATATGCCCCAAGTGCAAAGGCTTGTTGGTATTGGGTGAGGAATACTCCACCATGATCGCATCCTCGGACCGTGATTTCACATAACCAAAATCGGTCTCATCCTTAATGCTGTTGAAGAAATCGAGGTAATGGCTATCCTCAATAACAATATTCAAAAAGCCTTGTACCACATTGCATTTGGATACCTCATCAACATGCTCCTCTAAATATTCCCCAATCTGTCCTCCAATCGCGGCAGGATTTCCCTTCACATAGCGCAACATGGGAAACACCACAACGGTAATGTCACCTTCAAAATCCTTTCGGGTAGGTTGAAATTCCACCGTGGGCAGGTCAACTTGGTACAGTTGTTTTACCGCCTCGATCACTTTTTGGGTCAAATCGTTCTGCAAACTCATCTAAAAGGCTTTTCAGGGCGCAAAACTACGTATTTTTTGGGCTTTTCCCACACCTTTACCCGAACGGTCCGCTTTAATTTGATTAATTTTAAGTATGCTATTGAACGTCTCCTACTCCAACAAAGACATAACCAAAAAAATTGACGAAGCCGTAGGCAAACCCATGCCCATAAAAGAACGTTTTGCCATGGGTGGCATCGGTTCACCCAAATTGCACATTACCGAAGCCAGTATCGACATTTATAACCTGCTCGTTTTGGACAGCAGCACCAATACCTGCAATATTGAAATTCGCCCCAATGGCATCATTGTTCGGTTCCGTTCCCGCTTGGAAACCTATGGTCTTGTTATACCCTATTACAAATTGAATGTTTACAAAGGAGACATTGGCATTTACTCCATGTATATGGATCACTATTTTATTAAAGTACGTTCGGATACCAAGGCCATCCAGCGGTTTTTTCAGAAATTATTGGACCATCGAGCGGACAATCTGCCCACCAATCTTGAAGATTTATGAAAATATTGTTGACAGGGGCCAATGGCTACATTGGGATGCGCTTATTACCCAAACTTTTGGATATGGGCCACCAGATCGTCTGTGCTGTTCGTGATGAAAAAAGATTATCGGTCGATACCAAGACACGTTCCAAAATCGACATTGTGGAAATTGACTTTTTGGACGAGCCCGAAAAACAAAAAGTACCCGCAGATATTGATGCTGCCTACTACTTGATCCATTCCATGACCTCTTCGGTCACAGATTTTGACGAAAAGGAGGCACAAGCAGCCAAAAACTTCAATGCCATTTTGGAGAACACCCAATGTAAACAGGTAATTTACCTCAGCGGTATTGTCAACGACAAAAAACTGTCCAAGCACCTGAGTTCACGAAAAAATGTGGAAGAAATCCTCTATAAAGGCCCTTTTGACCTTACCGTACTGCGCGCCGGCATCATTGTAGGTTCTGGCAGTTCCTCTTTTGAAATCATCCGTGATCTCTGCGAAAAACTGCCCGTAATGATCACGCCAAAATGGGTGCTTACCAAAACACAGCCCATCGCCATTCGTGATGTGATCCAGTTCTTAACCGAAGTTTTGGGCAACAAAGATACTTACGACCAATCTTTTGATATTGGCGGACCGGACATTCTTACCTACAAGGATATGTTGCACGGCTACGCCAAGGTACGCGGTTTTAAAAACTGGATTTTCACCGTTCCTGTTATGACACCCAAACTATCCTCCTATTGGCTCTATTTTGTCACTTCCACTTCTTATAAGTTGGCCATGAACCTCGTGGACAGCATGAAAATGGAGGTCGTGGCCCAAGACAATCGCCTACAAGAAATGTTGGGGATTGAAACCCATACTTATGAAGAGGCCATTGATTTGGCTTTCAAAAAAATTGAGCAAAACCTCGTAATAAGCAGTTGGAAGGACAGTATTGCCAGCGGACAGATAAAAGAAGACCTTGAAAATTACATTCAAGTACCAAAATACGGCGTGCTTCAGGACAAAAAATCCATCCGTATTAAAGATGAAGATGTTGTTTTGGAAAACATTTGGCGCATTGGTGGCGATAATGGTTGGTACTATGGCAATTGGTTATGGAAAATCCGTGGGTTTATGGATAAATTGGTCGGTGGTCCAGGACTGCGCCGTGGACGTACCCATCCCGATAAAATTTTTCCAGGCGACGCATTGGACTTTTGGCGGGTATTGTTGGCCGACAAAAAATCCAAACGCCTGCTTCTTTTTGCCGAAATGCGGACCCCAGGTGAAGCTTGGTTGGAGTTTAAGATAGAGGACGGAGTGCTTTACCAAACCGCAACCTTCCGACCTAAAGGCTTATTGGGGCGATTGTACTGGTATTCCGTCCTGCCCTTCCACCTTTTTATTTTTGGGAACATGATCCGGAATATTGCTAAAGGCTAAGGTTTCCTGTTATTTTTAAACAAATGACACCTGTCACATCGAGCGCAGTCGAGATGTCTTGATTTGTTGGTCATCGTTTCCTGACAAAAGATTTCTCGCTTACCCCTTCAGCTCCACTCAGGACACCAGCTCGAAATGACAATCATACTGACCACAAGGCTGTTAAAATACTATTAAGCCTCGTGTGCGATTCCATTTTTCTTCGCACTTTGTCACAAATTTCCCCAACGTTCGTCTAAATAACAGGCAACCTTTCCTCCCTAAAAGGAGTCTTACTAATGTAACCATACATAAAACCATGTCCGTTAAAAAAACTCTTCTCCTTACCGTATTCACCGTTTTGGTGGGATTTCCCCTAGTTGCACAGACCGTGAGTTCCCGCTTGGTCGACGCCAAGACCCAAAAAGGGATTCCATACGCCACCATCCAGTATGGGGAACGCCAAGGTGTGATCACTAACGAGGAAGGTCGCTTTAGTTTTGTGCTGAAAGAGGGCACTACCCTGCCCGATTCCATCTACGTAACCTCTATGGGGTACGAGAAAAAAGGCTTCACTCTGAGGCAAATGCAAGACAGCTTGGTGGCTTTAAATGCAAAAGCTATTGAACTGAGCGGAGTTTATGTTTTTGACAAGGAACTGGAAGTGGACGACATCATTGAAAAAATGATAGAAAACATTCCCCAGAATGTAAACAAAAACCCTATAAAACAACGGTTTTTCCTTCGGAAATCAGAACTGGCCAATATGCACAAGGTGGATTTTGGCTTTGAAAAATCATCTATAAAAGAACTGAACAAGGAATTGATGGACAGCATTGCTAGCTCCGTTCCAAAAAATGCATCCCATTATACCGAGAGTTTCGGCGACCTCTACAAAACAAACACGGATTACAAAATCAACATCATTAAAGCGGCCGACCTATACGACAAAAGGGAGGTAGGTTCTTTTGAGGACTTGGCCGAGCACATGGAGGAAATCTTCAAACAGAATGTAAAACCTGGCTCCTACCTAAAAATCAAATCCGGCATTTTTAGCGAAAAAATACAAGTAGACTCTATTTTGGACACTATGGATGATGAACGGATAGATCAAGTAAAAAAGGTAAAGGCACAAGTGAAAAAAGATAGCGTTTCGGGCTTGGTGGACAGCCAGCGTTGGCAGTTCAAGGAACTATTGAGCCAACTGTACTATAAAGAAGACACCAAACTGGACTTCGTGGACAAAACCCGTAGATACGAGTTTAAATTAGCGGGTTATGCCGATATTGGCAACGATGGGGTTTACGTAGTGGACTTTTGGCCCAAACGAAGTAGTGCTGATTTTAAAGGGCGCCTTTATATAAATATAGAGGACTTTGCCGTAATGCGACTGGATTTTGCGAACACTCAGCGTTTGCGAAACTTTAGACTATTGGGCATTACCTACCGCGAAACGGTATACAAAGGCACCATGCGTTTTGCCAAATTGCCCAATGGCAAGTACGACCTTCAGTTTATGGATTTGTCCGATGGCAAATATTTTGGGGTGGACCGCCCCCTAAAAGTGGTGGAAAAAAATAAATATGTAAAGGGTCGCCGCAAGCAAAACGAACTGAAGCTGAACATTGATTTTCGTATGAACATGACCAACAAATGGGAACTGGTGGTGTTCAACCAAGATGAAATTTCCGAAAACGAGTTTAAAACCTTTACCGAAGACAAAACGGTTCGGGCCACTTATATGCCCCGATACAACCCCGAATTTTGGAAAGGATATACCATTATGGAACCCAACCAAGCCATCCGCGGGTTTACGGTTGAGGAGGAGGACTAGTTATAAGTTTCTGGTTTCTAGTTCACATCACAAATTTGTGATAAAGGGACTTCCAAGGCTTGACTGATTCGATTTTCTTTTCTACTTGTCATTTATGACATGTACCAGGCGCAGCAAAACGCTTTTCTTGTTCTTGATATGGAAAAAGACAAGTTATTTAGCGAATGGATCATAGACCATTACGGCTCTCCTGAAAAACTGGCCCAAATTTTAGAGTCAGGGATTTTTATGTTGTTCTTTTTAGAACAAGACACCTTCTCCCACAGGGAGGTGCAGGATATGGCAGAAGCAATCAGGGGGATTATGGCTGGGTTGAGGGAGTGAGATGCAAAGCATCGATGGAGAAATCTCAGCTAACCACAGATTTCTCACATCCGTTCGAAATGACAAAAGAAAATTAGTGCAATTCCTGCCCCGGCAGGCGGGCGTGTCAAACTACTACTAAAAAAAATGTCTCAACTGCGCTCGACATGACAACCACTAAAGAGAGAGAGGTTTTTCGCTATGCTGAAAATGACAAATTAGGGTGCTTTATTGTCTGTTAAGAGTTCCAAGATTTTGTCTTCCACTTCCTTGGAATCCCATTTCTCTTCAACATTGGGAAGTTGCATTACTTGCCGCATAATTTTCTCTTGCATATCGCCTATGGCGAGCGCTTCGGCATAGGGCCTATCAGAAAAAGTGACCCGGCTATATACCGGCACCCACTTCTCCGGATGCTTGGCAGCAAAATGTTTTTCAATCTTTTTTTGTAGCAAGAACTTTGCATCGGCTGTTTTGCTGCTCATTTCCACAAAGTTTCTGTAACTCAGTTCGGCAATTGCATCGGCATTGGGCTTACGCTCTTGTTCATATTCGGAAAAGATGGTCTCCCAATCATCCCCATACTTTCCCATTAATTGATTGAGCACGTAGATATCCTCAAAACCGGCATTCATGCCCTGTCCGTAAAATGGCACAATGGCATGGGCCGAATCGCCTACCAAGGCCACTTTGTTCCAATACGTCCAAGGGTAGCATTTCATGGTAACCATGGCACTGGTCGGGTTATTGAAAAAGTCTTTGGTCAAATCCTCAATTTCTTTACGAACGTTGGGAAAGTATTTCTTGAAAAATTCACGGGCCTGATCTTCGGTCTCGATACTTTTAAAAGAGACTTCTCCCTCAAAAGGTAAAAACAGGGTACAGGTAAAACTGCCATCAATATTGGGCATGGCGATGAGCATAAACTCACCTCTTGGCCAAATATGAAACGAGCTATTGTCCAACTTATGGGTACCATCCTCATTGGCAGGTATGGTAAGCTCTTTGTAGCCTACATCAATAAAGTTCTGGGAATAATTGAACCTACTTTGGCGCTGCATTTTGTGGCGTACCCTTGAAAAGGCTCCATCACAACCAAAAATCAGGTCAAAATCATACGCTTTCCATTCGCTTTTCTCGGTTTCCCCTGTATAGATTCTAGCTTCGGGCAGATCAACATCCCAAACTTTTTCATTAAATCGGAACGAGGCACCCTCACCTTCGGCCAAATCAATCATCCGTTTGTTGAGAATCCCCCGTGAAATAGACCAAATGGCCTCCCCATCTTTCCCATATTTCTGAAAATAGACAGGTTTATCGTTCACATGCATCGCACGTTTATCGAGTGGAATTGCTATTTCCTTGATTTTTTTCCCAATGCCCACTTCATCCAGAGAGCGCCACCCCCTATTGCTCATGGCAAGGTTGATGGAACGTCCGGAGAACTTGATGGTCCTTATATCGGGTCTTCTATCGAATACGGTAACCGTATGTCCGATTCTACGTAAATAAATTGCTAAAAGGGAACCCACCAATCCGGAACCGATGATGGCTATATTTTTTGGAGTCTGTGCCATAGATGCCCAATGGGCGAATTCTGATTAAACGGCTAAAATACGGAATTTTAATTTTTTATGTTCGCGCATTTCCCTTCCAAATCTCCTTACTGTGCAGGTTTTGCACTTTTCTGTAAAGATATGGTTTGGACTGTTAAGAATTTTTAACATAAGCGTGTAAACCTTGGCTCCAAATGTTACCGTATATATATAAAATATTCCGCTTCGGCGCCTATATATAAAAAGTCCTTCACAAACCATTGCGAAGGACTTTTCACTTTTATGAAATTGATTATCCTATTTTAGGATTTCATCCACAATACCGTATTCCACAGATTCTTCTGCACCCATCCAATAATCGCGATCAAAATCCTTCATGACCTTTTCAAAAGGTTGCCCGCAGTTTTCCGATAAAATTTGGGCACCAAGTTCTTTCGTTTTAATGATTTCCTTGGCCTGAATTTCAATATTGGAGGCTTGCCCTCTTGCTCCACCGCTAGGTTGGTGGATCATGACACGGGCATGCGGCTGAATAAATCTTCTGCCTTTTTTCCCTACCGATAAAAGTATGGACCCCATAGAGGCAGCCAAACCGGAACAAACCGTGGATACCGGGCTTTTTATCTGTTTAATGGTATCATAAATGGCAAAACCAGAGGTTACGTACCCTCCCGGGCTATTGATAATCAATTGAATTTCTTTATTGTTCAGCATATCCAAATAGAGTAACCTATCTATTACGTGCTTCGCAGAATCATCATCTACTTGGCCCCATAAGAACACTTTGCGGTCCTCTAACAGTTTTTCTTGGATCAACTCTTGAACTTTTCCTTTTTTTGAACTCATTTTTTAGGTGTTGTAAGACTTCAAAAATAATCAAATTCCAAGGAAGTTTCCGCACTTGTCCATCACAATACTCGGATTATGGTTTTATCTCCACTTTTTGTGACACCACATCTTTGATCGGAATCACAAATTTGCTCTTGTGGGTTTCCAAAGTAAGACTGTTATTATCTATGGCCTTAATGGTTCCCTCATCATCACCAATAACTATTTTATCGCCGACCATATAGGTTTTTCGTGTGTAAAAAGACCTAAGCAGGTCTGCAACAATTTCCCTGGAACCCAATCCAACGCCCAAGGCAAATGCCAAAAGAAAAGACCCCAAGACCAATGTTATGTTGTTGGTGATTATGGTTGTATCCACCCCAGCTTGGTTCAATGCCGTGATCGACATAAATATTACAATCACATAAAAAAACAGGTTGCTCACCAGATTGGAACCACCGAATTCGAGGGAGTCAAAAAGTCGCTTAATGGTTTTCTTTACACAGTTGCCAATGTAGAATCCTACCATTAGAAGTGCAAGTGCACTAAAGAATCGAGGTAGGTAATGTAAAAGGTTGCCTATTTCCTGGGATATGATCTTCCAATCCAAAATATCTGCCGCCACAATAAGAAAGACCAGGATCAAAAACCACCGAACAAACCCCAATATTATTTTGGTGAGGTCTATTTTAAGGTCGCCTTTTCCCGTTACGTCCATTCCGTTTATTTTATCGTTCAGTACTTGTATTTTGGCTAGTTTGAGGATTTTCCGGAATAGGAACATTACAATCTTAATAACGATCCAACCTAAAAATAAAATAACAATTGCCCCCAGAATTTTTGGAAAAGCCAATGCTATCTCTTTGCCCATGCCCGACAACGAGTCGAGGGTCACATTTTTCCAATCATTGATAGTCTCCATAGTTGATGTTTATTTATAGTGTTCTGTTAGTTGTTTTCGCCCAAGGTTTTGAATAGTTTACGCAAAGCACCCCCCAAATTGATAGAGAACAATGAAGCCATGTCCATGATCAGCTTTGCCGCAGCAATGTCGTTCATCACTTTTTGCTTCATTTCGGGCGGAGCCTCGTGCAGGGAGGCCTCCAGCTCTTTAAATGGGTTTTTGTGTTTCTTTGCCATCTATTCCAAGGTATTATAGATTTCCAATAGTCGTTCCTTAGCTCTTTTGAGCCTCATCTTCACCGCGCTCTCCCCTATCTCCATTAAACTGACCAGTTCCTTTATGCTGGCGCCATCTTGATATTTCAATAACAAAATGGATTTATCTTCGACCGAGACAAGCTCCAAGCACTTTTTGAGTTTATCCGCTTTCATTTCGTATAAACTCTCATCGGGCACTTCTTCGGTAAGTTTATGTTCGGAAACTTCAACCTGTACGGATTGGTCCTGTATTTTCAGTTGCTTGTTCCGATTTACATAGTTCACACAAAAATTATAGGTAAAAGAATACAGCCATGTAGAGAACTTCGATTTCCCTTTAAAGGTTCGAAGTTTGATAAAAAGTTGGAGGAAAACATCCTGTGTCAAATCCTCCGCCTGGTCAGCAGATTTTGCAAATCCGTAACATTTGTTATAGACCATTTTCGCATAGCGGTCGTACAATTTCCCGAATAGCATAGGGTCATTGTCCGCCACAATCTGTTTCACTAATTCCTCATCAGAAAGATGCACGTATAAGTCTTCCTTTTCCAAAAACGCTTTGTCGGGTTTACTTACAAGTATTAGAAACAGCTTTTTAAAAAAGGTCACTCCAAAAACAGGTTTATTTGGCCAGGCTTTTTAAAATGGGGCGCAAATTAAAAGATTTTCCTAGTATATTTGATTAAAAACCAGATATGAAGACCCATTACATCGTTGGACTGTTCGCCTTTTTATTGATTTCCGCTTGCAAAACAGATTCCAAAAAACCCGAAGCAACTTCCAAACCCTCCGAAACTGAAAAAACCGTTCCCGAACTAATCGCAGAGGCGCACGGTTTTGACAACTGGAAGGATGTTGATAAAATCACTTTTACCTTCAACGTAGATAGGGATTCCATGCATTTTGAGCGTAGCTGGCATTGGGAAACCAAAACCAACACGATTACCTCCATCTCTGGAGCAGATACCTTGACTTATAACCGTGCAAACATGGATAGCATTGCCCTAAAAACCAATGGAGGTTTTATTAACGACAGGTACTGGTTGATGGCTCCCTTTAATTTGATGTGGGATGCCAACAACTATACTTTTGAACACTTCCCGGAAGTAACCGCCCCCATTAGTGAGGAGCCCATGCAAAAATTGACCATTGTATATGCCAACGAAGGTGGCTATACTCCTGGTGATGCATACGATTTTTATTTTAAGGACGACTACATTGTTCGGGAATGGGCCTATCGCAAATCCAACCAAGAAGAGCCGAACTTGGTATCCACTTGGGAAGATTATGTGGATATGGAAGGCATTAAACTTGCCCAACAACACAACCGCCCCGAAGGTGGCACAAGTCTTTATTTTACAGGGCTTTCGGTGAGGAAGGAATAGAATTCTGGTTGTATTGGGTTAACAAGGCTCAAAAAATATTTTTAAGGTTTGCCCACACATAACTGAACGATGGTGTGATGCATCTTTTATATCCGTAATTGAGGGTATAGTGATTAAAATATCGCTGTAAACAAGTTGTGTTTTATTTGCAAAATTAACTTCATTTTCTATTTTTTTATGCTTAAAAAATATTTTTTTGTATAAATAGACAGATTTAATTCTGTTTATTTTACATATTTTTGTTGAATTAAACAGAATTTCTAAAATGGCAAACCTTATTCCAACAGAGAAGATTATTGAGAGGCTTCGCTATGAAAACCCATGGTGGGTAACCAAGGATATTCCTAAGACATATAGTTCAATGTCAAAGAGACTATATTTTGATCTCTTTTACCCCTTTGTTCTTGAAAGGAGTGTAAAAAGAGCTTTGGTTCTGATGGGGCCAAGGAGAGTGGGTAAAACAGTGATGCTATTCCACTGTATTGGAAATCTAATTGAAGAAAGTATAAACCCGCAAAAAATCTTCTTTATAGGAATTGACAATCCCATCTATGTGAATTTAAGTTTAGAGGATATTTTAACGCTCTGTAAGGAGTCTTTGGCTCTTGAAAATCTAAATGGTTGTTTTGTGTTTTTTGATGAAATACAATATCTGAAAGATTGGGAAAGACATTTAAAAGTTTTAGTGGACTCATATCCTGAAACAAAGTTTATTGTATCGGGATCAGCCGCGGCTGCCTTAAAATGGCATAGCACGGAAAGTGGGGCGGGAAGGTTTACTGATTTCCTTTTGCCCCCATTAACATTTCAAGAATATATTCATCTAAAAAAGTTGGATCATTTAATTTATGAAGGTGAGATTCAATACGGAGATAAGGACATACAATATTGCTTAACTCATGACACTAAAGAGCTGAACAAAGAGTTTGTACATTACTTAAATTTTGGAGGATACCCTGAAGTTGTGTTATCAGAAAAAATTCAAAGTGATGTGGGCAGATATGTCAAGAACGATATAGTAGACAAAGTTTTACTACGAGATTTACCGAGTTTATATGGAATTAAAGATGTCCAAGAATTAAATAGATTTTTTACATACATAGCCTATAATACAGGTAATGAGTTTTCGTATGAGACAATGTCAAAGGAAAGTGGTATTCAAAAAGATACTTTAAAAAAGTACCTTGAATATTTGGAAGCAGCTTTTTTAATTAAAGTTTTGAACAATGTTGGAATAAACGCAAAAAGATTAAAAAGAATCACAAGATTCAAAGTTTACCTAACAAACCCATCCCTTAGAACTGCTTTATTTTCCCCAATAACTGAAACTGACCAAGAAATGGGGAACATGGTAGAAACCGCTATCCTTTCCCAATGGATGCATAGAGAGCAATTGGACTTAACATATGCAAGATGGAAAGAAGGTCGAAAAGAAGGAGAAGTAGATCTTGTTTTAGTAGATGACAAAAGCTACAGACCAATTTGGGGTGTTGAAATTAAATGGAGCAACAGATTTTATCACAAACCTCAAGAGTTAAAAAGCCTTATAAGCTTTTGTAAGGAAAATAACTTTGAATCAGCAGTAACAACCTCTATTGATCAATTGGGATCAAAAGAAATTCAAGAATTAAAATTCACATTTATACCTGCATCAATTTATGCCTACAACATTGGTGAGATTACATTAAAATTGAAAACAAAAAATTAAAAAAAGTAAGGACAACAAGGTATCTAGTCCATACCCTCGGGATACCCTCCATACACAAAACCATTATCAAACCCAATAAAAAACAACTCACCTCCCCCTCCTACCCAGAAAAAAAGTAATCCCCAAAACCATAAGGGCCATGCACAACAGCAATACAAAACTATAGTTTAAGGAAGCACTTTCTGCGATAAATCCAAGAATTACTGGCCCTAACAAAAAACCGATATACCCCGAACCTGCGATAAAAGCCACCCCTTGGGAGGAATCCACCCCCTTTACATTACCACCTATTCGGAACAATTCGGGAACAATTACCGAGAATCCCAATCCATTAAAAGCAAAGCCAATAATGGACCAAGTGGTGTCTTGCGTCAGTACCAGAACAAAACCAATGGCAGCGATAAAAGCACCCAGCCCCACTATTTTAATGGGACCTATTTTGGCACTGATGCCATCACCAAGAAATCGCCCTAACGTCATGGTGGTGGAAAATGCCAAAAATCCTGCTCCGATGAGCAACTCTGGGGCCGTGGTCATTTCTTTGAGATAGAGCGCACTCCAGTCGATTATTGCACCTTCACTTCCAAAGGAAACAAACCCGATAATGCCCAAAAGCAATAAAGGTTTAAATAGTTTTAGGCTAAAAGGTTCCTTTTCCACGGGTGCGGCCACTATGTGGACATAATGTTTTTTTAGAAAAAAATTGATGGCAAACACCAAAACCACGGTGACACCCATGTGCAGCACAGGGTTTCCAATCACGGGAATCAAGAAGCTGCCCAGTCCCACCAAAATACCGCCCAGACTAAAAAAGCCGTGGGCTGCGGACATAAAGTTCTGTTTATCCTCCTTTTCAATTTCGGTGACCAAGGTGTTTATGGCGATATCGATAAAACCGTTGCTGGCCCCAAAAAGGTAGAGGCCTGCCATCAACAAATAATAATTGGGTGCCATAAGCGGCAGCATGGCCGTTACAGAAGCAAATAGCACCCCATACCAAGATGCCCTGCCAACCCCGAGTTTGTTTATGATTTTGGAAGCTACCGGAAAAATGGTGAAAACCCCAAGGGACAAACAAAATAGGGCTATACCCAAATCGGCCTTATCTATATCCAATTTTTCCTTTACCGTGGGGATATAAATGGCCCAGGTACCAAACCAAATATTGATGCTGGTAAACACCCATGCCACCCCAAAATATCTCGGTTTGGATAAAATAAGCCATAGGGATTTCATATGCTGGTAGAGTTTGGTTGGTAAATTAATTGGTTATTTGTCCTGTATGCCCGCTTTCAAAATCTGTCCAAAACGGTACATATCCCCATACGAACAATACAGGGGAGCAGGGGCCAACCGGATAACGTTGGGTTCCCTCCAATCGGTAATGACGCCTTTTTTCATTAAATAATCAAAGATGGATTTTCCCTCCCCGTGCAAAAACACGGAAAGTTGGCACCCCCTGGCCGCTGGGGTAATGATTTCGAAGGTGCTGTCCACTTCCTTGTCAATCTCATAAAGCACAAACTCCAAAAAGGCAACAATGGTCTTTTGTTTTTTGATCAGGGCATCCATTCCAACCTCGTCAAATATTTCCAAGGATGCCAAATAGGGGGCAATGGAAAGTATGGGCGGATTGCTCAACTGCCATGCATCTGCAGTTTCTATCGGGTCGAACTCGGGCTTCATTAAAAAGCGGGTCTCTTTTTTGGCACCCCACCATCCTTCAAAACGGGGGATACCTTCCTTTCCCAAATGTCTTTCATGGATAAAGATGCCCGACGCGTTTCCGGGGCCACTGTTCATGTATTTGTAACTGCACCACGCAGCAAAATCAGCGTCCCATTCGTGCAGCCTCAGTTTGATGTTTCCTACCCCGTGGGCCAAATCCCAGCCTACAAAGGCACCTACGTCTTTTCCAGCTTTGGTGATGGCCTTCATATCCAATACCTGGCCATTGTAGTAGTTTACGCCACCCATCAACACCAAGGCAAGCTCATCCCCAACCTCATTGATTTTTTGTATAATGTCCTCTGTACGCCACGCATGTTCCCCATCCCGCTTTTTTACTTCAACAATGGCATCTTTCGGATCCAATCCATGAAAGCGCACCTGACTTTGCAACATATATTGATCGGATGGAAATGCTTTTTCCTCACAAATAATTTTGAAGCGTTTTTCGGTAGGTCTGTAAAAAGATACCATCAACAAATGGAGGTTTACCGTTAGGGTATTCATTACCGAAATTTCTTCAGGTTTGGCACCCACCACTTTGCCTAAGCCTTCAGCAAGTCTTTCGTGATAATCCCACCAAGGTTTATCTGCATAAAAATGCCCTTCTACGGCCAATTCCCGCCAATCTTTCATTACCTCGTCCACAAACTTTTGGGTGCGTTTGGGTTGAAGGCCAAGGGAATTTCCCGTGAAATAGATCACATCCTTTCCATTTACCTGTGGATAGTGAAACTCGTTTCTGTAATGAGCCAATGCATCGGAAGCATCGAGCTCTTTGGCAAATTCAAGCGTATTTTGGAACGTCATTCTTATTTTGGTTTGCTTCAAAAATACGATTTGTGAAAGTAATCCTAGGAAAAGAAAATTACTCCAATCGCATTTCGATGATGTGCTTTTTAAATCCTACTTTTTCATACGCTTTAATGGCCGGTTGGTTTTCATTGTAGACCGTCAATCTAATTTCTTTAAAACCTTGATTGTGCGACCATTTTTTGAGTTCTTCCACAATCATGGCATTGATTCCTTGCCCCCTGAAATCTCCATCGGTGTACATAAAGCCCAGATAGGCGTAAAATTCATGGTCTAAATAATGCCTGGCCTTTTTGGGAATGGCATAGCCCGAGGCCACAATTTTACCACCGACCTCAGCCACCACAACATGGGATTTGGGGTCTTGAACCATCTCCCCAATATCGTAATAACTAATGGGCCCTTCTTTTATGGTATCGTCAAAAGGTCGTTCGGTCTTTATGATCTCCTGTTCAAAATCCAGCAGCACGGGAAGGTCGTCCAATGTTGCTGTACGTATGTTTACCTTTGGTAACGTCATGGAATGCTTTTGCTTTTAGAAATATTCCAATGTAGTTCTTTTCTATATTTTTGCGAAAAATATCTCATGCATTTCCTTTCACCAATTTTGGAGAGTTACATTGCCAATAGTTCGGAGAACGAACCCGAATTGTTACAGGAACTTACCCGTGAAACCCATTTAAAAGTGGTTCAACCCAGAATGATCACGGGGCATTTTCAGGGTCGGGTTTTGAGTATGCTGTCCAAAATCATCAATCCCAAATATATCTTGGAGATAGGCACTTATACGGGATATTCTGCTCTTTGTTTGGCCGAAGGGCTTCAAAAAAAGGGCGAACTGCATACCATTGAGGTAAACGAAGAGCTCCATCAAATACAGCGAAAGTATTTTGATAAAAGTGGGGTCGGGCCTCAAATCAAACAACATATTGGAGATGCTTTGGAAATTGTTCCCAAACTGAACCAGACCTTCGACCTTGTTTTTATTGATGCGCAAAAGGTGAACTACGATGCTTATTTTGAGGCGGCGATTCAAAAAACAAATCCGGGCAGTGTGATTCTATCGGACAATGTACTGTGGTCCGGAAAAGTGGTCGAACCCATACAGAAATCGGACAAGGCCACTGCCGCACTATTGGAATACAATCAAAAATTAAAAAATGACCCGAGAGTGGAAACGGTTTTACTTCCAATTAGGGATGGACTGACATTGAGTAGGGTGCTATAAAACGTTGGTACAGCCAATAAAAGAGCCAACCGGACAACAAGCCCACTACCATGCCCACCAAAATATCGATTGGGAAATGTACCCCCACATAAATTCGGCTCAGGGCAAAGAGTATGGGCCAAATAAAAAAAAGTATGGTCCATTTCACTTTTTTTCTCAAAAACAGAAACACCAACATGGTTATGGAAAACGAGCTGGAGGCATGGCCCGAAAAAAAGCTATAATCCGTTGGGGTCTTTAGAATACGTATTAGGGTGTTGATTTCCTCGGTATTGTTGGGACGCAATCTAGCTACTGATATTTTGGTGACATGTGTGATAAGGGTAATAAAAACAGCTAAGCCCAACACAGTCAAAAATTTATGTAAGGCTTCCTTTTTGGGGAATTTTATAAAAAACAATACTACGAAAAGGATAAAAAGGGGTATCCAAGTAGTGATATTGGTCACGGTGGACCAAAACAGATCGTATTTCTCTATGCCCAGACCATTGAGATAAACAAAAGCGTCCCTATCCCATTTGAGCAATTTTTCCAACATAGGAACCTATTTCTTGTTGAGGTCTCGTTTGATGGAGCCGGAAACATCGTTCACGTTGTTTTTCACATCATCGATTTCCTTACGGATATTTTTGGTGAAGTCCGTGTCCACATCAGTGGTCTTTTGGATTTCACGCTTAATATCGTCCGTGGCGTCCTTGAGTTGACGCATTCCTTTACCGAGCCCCTTGGCTATGCCAGGAATCTTATCTGCTCCAAATACCATCACCACGATGAATAGGATGAAAAAAATCTCAGCTCCGCTAATGAATAGAAATTGCATGCCACAAATATAATCAGAACTTGGTTTCAAAATAAAAAAAGCCTCGTTATTTAACGAGGCTCTTAACATAGTTTATTTTACTTATCTCCTTTGATATTTTCCTTGAATTTATCAAAGTCTGATTTTTCCTCTTTCTTGGGCCAAGCATTGTTGGTAGTATCAATATCCGCGGTTTCCAATTTTGGATCTACTACAATTCCCACCAATTCTTTCTCGGTAGCCATCACTCTTTTTACCTCGGCATCGTTCTTTCTCCAAATTTCTGGAGGATACGTAACATTCTCCGTGGTACCATCCGCGTAGGTGTACTCCACGATCAATGGCATAGGAATACCTCCTGGCTTATCAAAAGTGATCTCATAAAAATACTTTGGCTCTTTAACCTGGGCTCTTTCGGCCTCGGTCATGTTGTCCATCATAAATTCCTTAAGGTTCTGGGAAGTCTCGGTCGGGGATTTTCCTTTTAGCTCTGGGGAAAAATCCTCGCTGTCCTCTTCGGCCAAGTATACCAATGGTGGAAGGTCGGCCTCGGTAAGGTTCCTGTCGGCCATGTATTTTTCCATTTCCTTGGTGGGCTTGTTGGACACGTAGTATTTTTTAACGCCCTTTACGCCTATGTCAACATAGTCAGTGGTGTAGAACCATCCTCTCCAATACCAATCCAAATCCACAGCTGAAGCGTCTTCCATGGTACGGAAGAAATCCTCTGGGGTCGGGTGCTTGAACATCCAACGTTGTGCGTAGGTTTTGAAGGCATGATCGAACAATTCCTCGCCCATAACAGTTTCCCTAAGAATGTTTAGGGCTGTTGCTGGTTTACCATAGGCATTTGGACCTAGTTGATACACGTTTTCCGGGTTTGACATGATGGGCGAAATATAACTTTGATCACCGGCCATGTAAGGAACTATTTTAGCTGCTTCCCCTCTTCTTGAAGGGTATTTTTCGTTGGGAGCGATAACATCTGGGTTGTTTTTCCCAAATTCCTGCTCTGCCAAATACTGCATAAAGGTATCCAAACCTTCATCCATCCATCCCCACTGACGCTCATCGGAGTTTACGATCATTGGGAAGAAGTTGTGACCAACTTCATGGATGATCACACTGATCATTCCGTATTTTACCCTATCGGAATACGTACCATCCTCGTTTGGACGTCCGTAGTTCCAGCAGATCATTGGGTATTCCATACCTTGGTTTTTGGCATGTACGGAGATGGCCTTGTGGTAAGGGTAATCAAATGTGTGTTTTGAGTATGTTTTCAAGGTTTGTGCAACAGCTTTGGTTGACTGTTCCTCCCAAAGTGGGTTACCTTCTTTAGGGTAAAGCGATACGGCCATTACATCTTTGCTTCCGATTTTAACGGCTTGCATGTCCCAGATAAACTTTCTGGATGTTGCAAAAGCGTAATCCCTAACATTGGTTGCCTTGAACTTCCAAGTTTTGGTGTCGGTAGCGAAACCTTTTTCGGCAGCTTCCGCTTCTTCTTGGGTTACAATTAGTACTGGCTTGTCGTACGATTTTTTGGCCTGCTTGTAGCGCTTCATCATTTCTTTGGAGAAAACCTCGTCACGGTTTTGAAGCTCACCTGTAGCATCCAAAATATGGTCTGCAGGAACGGTAATGCTCACATCATAATTACCAAATGGCAGTGCGAATTCTCCACTTCCCCAGAACTGATGGTTTTGCCATCCTTCCACATCGCTGTACACCGCCATTCTTGGAAAGAATTGCGCAATTACGTAGGCACGGTTTCCATCTTCTGGAAAGTACTCGTATCCCGAGCGTGCCCTGTTTACGGTATGGTCGGGAATATTGTACCACCACTTTATGGAGAAAGAGATTTTTTCTCCGCTTTTGAGCGGTTGGGGTATATTGATACGCATCATGGTCTGGTTGATGGTATAGGACAACGGTTTTCCGCTATCATCGGTAACCGATTCAATATTAAAACCGCCATCGAATGGCTCGCTGATGTAGGTTTGCGCGAAGTTGTCCGCCGTGTAGGCAATGTTCACGCCGTTACCATCGCGTAAGGGTGATTTAGAATCTTTGGCACGTACATTTTGATCTAATTGCACCCAAAGATATTCCAAATCGTCCGGGGAATTGTTATGGTACGTAATGGTCTCCTCACCGCTGATCTTTGCATTTTTATCATCCAGGTGAATGTCCATTACATAATCCGCCTGCTGCTGATAATAATCGGGGCCGGGCGCACCTGAAGCGGACCGGTATGTGTTTGGAGTTGAAAACTCCTCGTACAATTGTTTAAATTTACTTTGGTTGTAATGTCCGGGCTCCCGTTCTTCTTTAACGTCTGCCTCTTCTTGTGCCATGACCACGGCTCCAAAAAGGAACAACACGGAAGCTAAGCAATACTTGAATCTGTTCATTTTCTATCTGATTTTATAGCTGCGAAAAATAACATATTTTAACCAATTGTTAAGAATACGTCATAAGTTTAACATTCCTTTATTCTTCTCCCTGATGAGTACAAAGCTTTTTTTGTTGTTTTTCCACTTCACATGGACCACGTTTTTCTGTTCGTCGAACAAATCCGTAAGCAGCTCGTTCTGAACGGACATGGTTTTTACGTTGGATAAATCAACATTGGTAATTTCCAAATAACAGATGACCACATCGGTATCGTACCTTTTTCCCAAAAAATTATAGGGAACGGGCTCTCCATCGAACTCCACTACAAACTTTGATCGGAAATATTTTTCGATATATTCATCGGCTATCTTGGATTCTTTCGGGGTTGCCAGCTTGGCCTCGATGCCATAGCGTTCCTTAAGGAGTTTGTCCAGGTCATCTATGAATATCCGACTGGTGATCTGGAAAGCGCTATCCTCCTCTGAGTATGCTATATTGGTAACGCTTACGTAGAATTTATGGGCGGATGAGAAAGACAAGAACAACAACATTACCAAAGGTATTACCATCATTCTTGCTTTTTTCAGTTTCATCATGTGTTATTAGACTTTAATTGTGCGACAATGTTACAGTTTTATGAAACTTTCTGCAATTTACCTGCCAAACTAATTTTAAAACATTTCGACTGCGCTCAATGCAACAAGTTCAAGCTAAAATATCAGATTCAAGAACCAAGAGCCAAGACCACAAAACAAAGGATAAGGTTACTGCCCACTACAAACTGACATCACACTTCCGACTCCCAAAAAATCAATCCAAATCGTTGTTTTCGCGGTAAGCGCGGCTTTTTTCTATCATTACATCCCATATCCTTAATTTATCCTGAGATTCCACCGCCGCCTGAAAAGCTTCGTCCACCTCGCAGAAATACATGAAATCATCAATTTTATCCATGGGGATTTTAAGCGTTGTCAAAAAAAGGGAATCCGCATAAAAACCTTGTACCCGTTGCGTTTGGGCGTAGGTCTTATCCACTTTCACCCTGTTCTTCAACATTTTGGTACGTCCCGTTATGGCATTGATAATGGGATCTAAAGGGGGGCTCAATAACATCCCCACATTAAACTTTCCTGCCGTGGCCTGTTGCAGTTTCCGCTCGCTCTGCGTTGGCACACGCCTATGGGCATTGGGCAAGTTCAAGGCCTCTGCGCTCACATCCTTTTCCAAGGTGACCCGATCTACATCGCGGGTAAGATCTCCTGTTAAATTATACGGGGTGACCACTACTTCCTTTAACTGGTTTACGAATTCCTGCATGGGAACCTCCACAAAGTTCGATTGATACAGCGTTTCGGTAACGGGCAGGGATTTCTTCAAAAAATGAACGGCGGAAAACACCAGCGTATCGTTTAAGCGCACCCTTATGGCAAAATTCCCATCAACATCGGTGATAACGGCGTCTTTTGTGGTACTGTTCTGAACCACCACGCCAACCACGTCCTCATCCGAACTGGTCACCCTTCCTTGCAGCACTTTGACTTTGCTATCTACTTCTTGGGAAAAACCCCAATGAGCAGCAAAACAAACCAATACAAGAAAGCATCGTTTCATTCCTCTTCCAAAGTTGCCAAAAAGTCCTTGCTTTGGGTCACCAGAAAATCGATCAACTGAAATTCGTTTTCCTTTCGGAGCAGCGTCTGGGAAGGTATTTTATCATCACAATACAAGAGAAAAGCATCTATTTTGTCCTGTGGCAACTTTAGGTCCACTACAAAAAATTCATCGTCGTACACATGTCGGAGCACTTCGCTCACCTTAAGCGGTGCCCTTTGCTGTCCGTTGACCTCCTGTGGCTTAAACAGCGCCCTAAAGATGTTTACGAAATTGAGGCCATCCTTCATACCCCGTGTTATTTGGGAATTGGCAATGTTTTCCACCTCGGTCCCCCTATCAATCCCATAATTGAACTCTTTAAAGTCCTCATTTTTTACCTGAAGGAACCTTTCTTGGTTTTCGGGGGTCACCACAACCTCGTCCAGTTCTTGTACTTTTTCGTCCACTTCGACCACCAAACGGTTGTTCGCCAATATTTCGGGGGTAACGGTGACTACCTCCAATTGATAGTTTACCGCAGTAAACACCAACTGGTCACCCTCCTTTACCGCTATCATAAACTCTCCGTTATCGTCGGTAATGGTAGCTATACCGCTGGTGGAATTGATAACGTTCTCGTTAGGGACATTGGAACTCCTGTACAGCACCTTGCCCCTGAGCATTTGGCGCGAATCCTGTGCCATGGACCAGCCGGACACAAGCAAAGAGAACAATATCAAAAAAGCATTTTTCATTTCTACGTGTTTATTACAAGTTAAAGAAAACTTATGAAGATGATATAAAAAATTAAGCGGTTCTAAACTTTTGTTAATTCTGCATCATCGCGCATAGTAAAAATATACCAAAGTGGATTCCATTCACCCGTGAATTCCGTGTTTTGACGGTATTTATCAAAAAAATTAAAACATAAGTTTAGATTTGCTTTTTACGTTTGTAAAATCCTCAAATAACAAACACTGTGAAAACTTCAATTATCTACTTGATCACGGGCCTATTGGTGATCAACTCACTAAGCGCACAGGTAAAAATTGGCGACAGACCACAAAACCTGGATCCCGCCTCTGTACTGGAACTGGAAAGCACCTCCCGTGTTTTGGTCATTACCCGGGTAACCGATGTTCAAATGAACAACATTAGCCCGCTGCAAGGTGCCGTGGTATACAATACCGATCAGGAGTGCCTGCATTATTACAACGGAACGGAGTGGATCAATATCTGCGAAGCACTGGACAACTCTTTTACAACCAGTACCCGAGCTGATTACTTTAGCACGGTCAATCCGGCACAATCCAAAGATAGCACGGTTGTCATCTCCCAAACCGAGAATGCCGATGGCAGTATCAATTATAATTATGAGGTAGGATTAATTAGGGGAGCCAATATTGTGAACACCACTATAAATGGTGACTCCAAACTCCAAAATGGCTCAGTCACAAGGACGAAATTTCAACCAGGAGAAAACCAAGGCGACTTAATGATTTGGAGAGGACAGGAATGGGCCTTGGTAAACGAATCTGAGTTAAATATTACTGAAAAGGACAGTATTGTAGGAAACGAATTCAACACCGGAAGTGCAATTGATGCTGGTATTTTCACTATTACTGATGGTGGAGGGGATTTGCAAACAAACTTTATTAGTGATGATGGCGATAATGATATCACCTCTGGTGGGGACGGAGCACTTTATTTTAACGAAACCCTCACAACTATCACCGACAACGGGGACGGAACACTGACCTATACAGACGAGGACGGAAACCCGACCAACATCGACCTAACCACGGCCGTGGAGGCCGTGGAG
>NZ_JAYKYV010000005.1:118471-259600 GCF_035818535.1 Flagellimonas halotolerans
GACGAGGACGGAAACCCGACCAACATCGACCTAACCGCGGCCGTGGAGGCCGTGGAGACCGTCACGACTCTGGTGGACAATGGCGATGGAACACTGAGCTATACAGACGAGGACGGAAACCCGACCAACATCGATCTAACCGCGGCCGTGGAGGCCGTGGAGACCGTTACGACTCTGGTGGACAATGGCGATGGAACCTTTGCTTATGCGAATGAGAACAATGTAAGTACAAATTTTAATACTACTGCTAAGCCAATAATTGTAACAACCGATGAGAGTTTCGATATTGATGTATCCCATTATACTATAATTTTAAACGATACTAACCCTCCTAGTACAGACTTAAACGTTGATATTGTCAACCTTCCTGCAGCTAATGACACTAGTATCGATTTTGGAAAAATTTTTATAATAAAAAATAATAGGCAGATTGATGTAAATATTAATATTGAAAACTCAGTCACGCAACCTGACTTTATATTAAATGGAGGAACAAATGAAGCCCTTTGGATCCAAACGGATGGGAATAACTGGTACCAAATCAACTAATGAAACCCCTCCTCCACATAGCGTTTTTGTTATCGGTCAGCTTTGGGTTGGCCCAAAGCGGTCTGTACAACAGCGGCAACTTCAGCGTGCACAACAATGCCAACATTGGTCTGCACACCGATTTTATAAACGATGCCAACTTTGACCAAACCAATGGACTGGTCGGTTTTTATGGTAACCGTGCCATCATTGTTTCCGGGAGCATTCCCCCAACCCTTTGGGACACGGAGATTATGATGGACAGCAACGTGTTTTTACAAAATCCCGTCATGGTCCGGAACAACGTCAATTTTATTGATGGCAATTTCCTGACTCCGACCAACATACCTGCGGTGAACCTCAGTTTTATGGACCAAGGTTTTTTCACCGGAGAAAGCGATGCATCCAAAGTAACGGGCTTTGCCGCCATTAACAACCGCGATGTATTTTCGTTCCCCGTGGGCGACCCGGAGCAGCTACGACCTTTAACATTAAACTCACAAAGCACCACACCTTTGGCCGTATGCGCCTATTTTTTTGAGGACCCCTCCGCTCCTTCCTCTATTTTGGAAAGTTTTGACACCGAAGAAAAAGTACAGGACATCGGAACTGTTACCGATCGCGAATTCTGGGTCTTACAAAGCGATGTGCCCGCACGAGTGACCATTTCGTGGAACACGAGGAGTGCTTTGGGCACCATTCCCAATGCCACTTTGGAATCCATTATTGTGGTGGGATGGAGCAAATCGTCCAACCAATGGGTGATTATCGGCAACGCTGCGATTAGTGGTGACCTTACACAGGGTTTTGTTACTTCCGAAACCTTTGTGCCCAGCAATTATGCGGCCATTACCTTTGGTACCATTCCCCTGCCCACGGATACCTTTGCCGTGGAAAACCCCACCTTGGGCAACTACTTTTTGAGTCCAAATGGCGATGGCACCAACGATTTTTTGGTGATTGACGGCATGGAGGAATCACCGAACAACAGTTTGCGTATTTTTAACCGATACGGACAAAAGGTTTTTGAGAAAGTAAACTACACCAACGATTTTTACGGCCTTGCCAACACGGGAACCTTGATCACCAACCAAGCTTCAGGTCTGCCCGAAGGTGTTTATTTTTACCTGGTCACCTTGGATGATCTGGAACTGGAGTATTCCGGTTTCCTTTTCTTGGACCGATAGCAGTCACCTTATTTCATTTCTACTTGAATACAAAAACTCACTTATTTGGATTCCCATTTTCATGGGAATGACGACTTCAAACCCCTACAATGACATCGGGGAATGCTTTTTCAATTAAAAATACTTCTTAACTTGGTGAAAAATCTGAAAAAAAGTGGTGTGACCAAGAGTTTCCATTCTAAGGTTGCCATTCTGAATGTATCGTAGCGAAATGAAGAATCTTTTTGATTCCCGTGAGATTCCGCTCTTTGATTTCGACAGCGCTCAATCTTACAGTTCGGAGTGGTAGGTTTTTAAATTAATTGGAACCTGGGCAGCATCCATAAAAATTACATCAATGAAAAGAAGGACTTTTATTAAAACTGCTTCTGCATCAGGCCTGGCCTGTACCATCCCTCCCATTTTACCCGATTTTTATGGCCCGGATTACTCCACGGCCGAGCTTATGGGCAAAGCGGATATTGAACTCTTTGGCGAGGGCATCAATTTAAAGGAAGAGGCGTACAAGTCCTTTTTGGAAATGAAAAAAGCGGCCTATTCCGATGGTTTTGACATTAAAATAGTATCCAGTTTCAGGGATTTTTACCATCAAGAGCGCATTTGGGAGCGCAAATATCTAAGCTATACCGAAGAAGGTATGGCCCCTTTGGAGGCTATTGACAAGATTATTGAATATTCCACCATTCCGGGAACGAGCAGGCACCATTGGGGCACCGACATCGATATTATCGATGGGTTCCCCAAAGTATCGGGCGATGTGCTGGATTCCGAAAAATTTGAGACGGGCGGTCCTTTTGAAGGACTCAAGCTTTGGCTGGACGAAAACTCGACAAAATACGGCTTCTATCTTGTCTACACCAACAATCCCAGAAGAAGAGGGTTTAAGTACGAGCCCTGGCATTACAGTTATGCGCCCATATCCATTCCCATGCTAACGGCCTACCGTAAGCTCAACATTTTAAAGTTGATGCAACAAGAAAGGTTTCTGGGCAAAGAACATTTTACCGCTGGTTTTATAAGAACCTACGTTCAGGACAATATCTTGGACATAAACCCTGTACTGCTATAACGGTTTTTTTGTATCTTCAACTTACCAGTACACTAGCCCATGAGAATCGGAAGAGGAAGTTGGAGGATACGCATCCTGATCGGTTTGGCCATTGTTGCTTTTGCCTTTATTCGTAGGTGCAGCAACCAAGAAGAAAATCCCTATACCGGTAGAACCCAGAACATAGACATGACCACGGAACAGGAGATTGCCATTGGGCTGCAAGCTGCTCCGGAAATGGCGCAGCAGCACGGGGGGCTCTATCCGGACGAGCGTATGCAGGCTTTGGTGGACGCCGTGGGTAACAAACTGGTGCAAAATAGTGTGGCCAAGGAAACCCCTTATCAATACGAATTTCATCTTTTGGCGGACGACCGCACCATCAATGCCTTTGCGCTGCCCGGCGGACAGATTTTCATCACTTATGCCCTGTTCTCCCAACTCAACGAACCACAACTTGCCGGTGTCTTGGGCCATGAAATCGGCCATGTGATCGGCAGACATTCTGCCGAACGCATAGCCGAAAGCAATTTTTGGCAAACCTTGGCCACGGGCGCTTCGGTCGGTGGCGATATGGGCGGTTTGGTTGCGGGCATCGGCCAAAACACCCTTTTAACCAATGGCAGGGGCGACGAATTGGAGAGTGATGAACTCGGCGTATTATTTATGATAGCGTCCGGGTACGACCCCAATGAGATGATAGCGGTCATGAAAGTATTGAAAGCGGCCGCAGGACCCAACAGGGTTCCCGAGTTCCAAAGTACCCACCCCGACCCCGAAAACCGTATTGAAAAGATAAAGGAAGCCATCGAAAAATATTCAGGTCGATAGAATTGGTGGTTTATCGATAAAAAAAGGAGATTGGCTTAATTTCCGTACCTTTGGGTAAACGGCCCAAATCCTACTAAGTTTCTCTTAATCTTTTTGTTATGCAATAAAAAGAGAGAACATATGGGAACACTATTACATTTTAAAGACCTCTATTTAGAGGCATTTGACGATTGCAAACCTAGCTTTGTAGTGCTCTTTTTAAAAGGGTATTCTATATTTTGCGGGGTCATGCTTGTTATGGCCCTATATGCATTTTTGTACCGGGCTTTTACCGGCTTTGAATTTTAAGTCAAGAGGGCCATACTCTTTTGCAAGAACACTAATATATGAAATGAAAAAGGGCCCATCCATTGGATGCGCCCTTTTTCATTGGAATAAACTCCCTTTCTATTTTTTCATAGCAGCTTCCAACACGGCCTGTGCCTCAGTGGCGTTGGACAATTTGGCATATTTCATGGCGGTCATACCCCCGTCGCAACGTTTTTTAAGGTCTGCCCCATGATCGATAAGTACTTGTAATACTTCGACCTTGTTGTAACGGGCCGCGTAATGGATAGGTGCCTTGCCCAAAGATTTTTGGTTGACGTCCTCTCCAAGTTCAATGAATTTTTTAACCGTCTCTACATCGCCCTGCATTACAGCCTTGCAAAAACTGCTGAGCTCATCCGGGCTTACCATTTCAATGGAGGTTCCAAAATCGTTTGTTTTTAGTTCGTTGGCAGAAACGCCGCTTAGGGCCAACAAGCAAACTGTGGCCACTGTAAAAATTGTTTTTTTCATGATGAATTGTTTTTGATTAATGAATTTACTTCTCATAAAAATAGACTTATCAAAACATGTGATGTTACACGATTAACAGTTAAATAACGAAACTTTAACAATCTTTCAATTTTGTCGTAAAATTATTAACAAGTTCATAATTAGAATTTTAACAAAAAACTAGGGCATCCAACCAGATCACTTTATTTTTGTGGTACAATATTTCACTATGAACAAAAAGGTTATTCTCATGATTTTGGATGGTTGGGGAAAATCCCCAGATCCAAAGGTTTCGGCAATTGAAAAGGCCAACACTCCATTTATCGATTCACTATACACAAAATACCCAGATGCCGATCTGCACACCGACGGAATGAACGTTGGATTGCCCGAGGGACAGATGGGAAACAGTGAGGTAGGGCACATGAACCTTGGCGCGGGAAGAATCGTGTACCAGGATCTGGCCAAGATCAACAAAGCCGTAAAAGAAGACACCTTAAAAAAAGAAAAAGTACTCCAAGATGCTTTTGAATATGCCAAGGCAAACCATAAACCGGTCCACTTTTTAGGCTTGGTGAGCGATGGTGGGGTGCATAGCCACATCGACCACTTAAAGGCCTTGATCAAAGCCGCCGACGAAAGCGGTGTGGAAAATGCTTTTGTACACGCTTTTACCGATGGTCGGGATGTAGACCCAAAAAGTGGTAAAGGCTTTTTGGTGGATCTTGATAATTACTGCTCCGACAAGAAGACCAAATTGGCCACAGTTATTGGCAGGTATTACGCCATGGACCGTGACAAAAGATGGGAGCGTGTAAAAATGGCCTATGATGTTGTCGTAAATGCAGCAGGAGAAAAAATACAGCATATTGGTGAGGCCATGCAAAAAAGTTATGATGACGGTGTTACGGATGAATTCATCAAACCCTTGGTTTTAACCGATGCCAATAATGAGCCCCTTGCCAAAATCCAAGATGGGGATGTTATTGTTTTCTTCAATTTTAGAACAGATCGTGGCCGTGAGCTGACCCAAGCCTTGAGCCAGCAGGATTTCCATGAGCAGAACATGCACAAAATGGATTTGTACTATGTTACCATGACGAATTATGATGATTCTTTCAAAGGAATCAAAATCATATTCAACAAAGAGAACATAAAAGATACCCTGGGTGAGACCCTTGCCAAAAATGGTAAGAAGCAAATCCGCATCGCCGAAACCGAAAAGTATCCGCACGTTACCTTTTTCTTCAATGGGGGCCGCGAAGAACCTTTTGAGGGAGAACAGCGTATTCTTTGCCCGTCACCCAAAGTAGCCACCTACGACCTTCAACCCGAAATGAGCGCTTACGACATTCGCGATGCCATTGTCCCTGAATTAAAGAAAGGGGAAGCGGACTTTGTATGCCTCAATTTTGCCAATCCCGATATGGTCGGGCACACCGGGGTTATGGAGGCTGCCATAAAAGCCTGTGAAACCGTTGACCAATGTGCCAAAGATGTGATAACCGCTGGACTGGAAAACGGCTATTCCACCATAGTGATTGCAGATCATGGAAACTGCGACACCATGATCAACCCAGATGGTAGCCCCAACACGGCGCATACCACCAACCCGGTTCCGCTTATTTTGGTGGACAACGACATAAAAGAGGTAAAAAGCGGCGTTTTGGGCGATATCGCTCCTACCATTCTTAAATTATTGGGCGTTCCCCAACCCGAATTAATGACGCAAAAACCATTGGTGTAGACAAACATTCCTTAAAATCCCCAGAATCAATTTATCTTTGCGGCTATGATTCATGTAAAAACAGCTGAAGAAATTGAGTTGATGCGCGAGAGCGCTTTGGTGGTATCCAAAACTTTGGGCCTCTTGGCCAAGGAAATAAAGCCCGGGGCCAGTCCATTGAAATTGGATAAAATGGCCGAAGAATTTATTCGGGAACAGGGAGCCGTACCCGGTTTTTTGGGGATGTACGATTTTCCGAACACCTTAAATTGGAGTCCAAATGCCCAAGTGGTACATGGTATACCAGGCAGTGAACCCTTAAAGGAGGGCGACATTGTTTCCGTGGATTGTGGAGCCGTTAAAAATGGTTTCCACGGAGACCATGCCTATACTTTTGAAGTGGGTGAAGTTGCTGAAGAAACCAAAAAACTGCTCAAGGTTACCAAAGAATCGCTTTATATAGGCATAAGGGAGTTTAAACTGGGTAATCGCGTAGGCGATGTAGGCTATGCCATTCAAAAATATACAGAAGACCATGGGTACGGCGTGGTACGCGAATTGGTAGGTCACGGTCTGGGCCGAGAGCTCCACGAGGATCCACAAATGCCCAACTACGGCAAAAGAGGCCGTGGCAAAAAGTTTGTAAACGGTATGGTTGTCGCCATAGAACCCATGATCAACATGGGCACAAAACGCATAAAACAATTAAAGGATGGTTGGACCATACTTACTGCCGATGGCAAACCAAGTGCACACTTTGAACACGATGTAGCCCTTGTGGAGGGTAAACCTGAACTACTATCCACCTACCAATATATTTATGATGCCCTGGGGATTACCAGCGACGAAGAGGATGAGTTCCGTAGTAAGAAATTGGTGCTTTAAATAAGTTCTGATGTAAATTCGTCAATTCGGGTGATTTTTGGGAGTGAAACGTTCAAAAGTTTTATCGAGAATTTGAAAAGCGGCCCTCAATCCACAGTTCTCGATACTTTTTCCTGAAGGAAAAAACCCGAACTGACCTATTGTTTGACTCAATAGGCAGTCTAGGTGTACAACAGGCATTAATCATTTTATCCGTGTCAAAAATATTTAAATACTTCCTTAATCTAATTCCCAGACCCTTACTTATCCGATTAAGTTATTGGGTACGCCCGTTGATTGCCTTTTCCCTAAAGGGAAGCTCATATACCGACCCGATTGACGGTAAATCATTCAGGAAATTTTTGCCTTATGGTTATGAGGCCCCGAGGGAAAATGTACTCTCCCCTTCTACCCTTTCGTTGGAAAGGCATCGATTACTGTGGCTGTACCTGAAAAACGAAACGGATTTCTTCACTAAACCGTTAAAGTTGCTTCACTTTGCCCCGGAACAAGCCTTTTACAAACGCTTTAAAAAGTTGAATAATTTGGAATACACCACAACGGACCTCAATTCACCTTTGGCTGATGTAAGGGCTGATATCTGCAACTTACCTTTTGATGACAATACCTTCGACGTGATTTTATGCAACCACGTCTTGGAACATATTCCCGATCACACCAAGGCCATGCAAGAACTCTATCGCATCATGAAACCTGGAGGATGGGGCATATTTCAAATTCCACAGGACTTGAATCGGGAAAAAACCTTTGAGGATGATTCCATTACCGATAAAAAAGAAAGAGCACGCATTTTTGGGCAGTATGATCATGTCCGGATATACGGACGGGATTATTTTGACAAGCTTCGCAGTATTGGATTTGTGGTTGAAGAGGTGGATTACACCAAAAAAATCCCAAAGGAAACGGTTGAAAAGTACAGATTGGCGAAAGGTGAAATTATTCCAGTGGTCAGGAAATGATCAATTCTTGACCAAAGCCCCAAAACCCGGCGTAAAAAACTCCTGTGTCTGCCCATTTTCATCCAAATAGATGATGTAGGCTTCCAACTCCCCATGATTTTCAAGCACTTGTTTGGAATCTTCCAGGTCCATCACCATAAAGGTTGTTGCAAACGCATCGGCAACAGCACAGGTCTTTGCCACAACACTTGTGGCCAGTACATTGGAATTTTTGGTGTATCCTGTCTTAGGGTCTATGGTATGCACATACTTTTCCCCTGTTTCAGGGTCTACCCTAAATTTTCGGTAATTGCCAGATGAGGCCATCGCTACATCTTTCAAGGAAACTATCTGTTTTAGCTGACGACCGGTTTCCGCCTGCGGATCATCTATACCAACGGACCATTGTTTCCCCGAATCAAGGTTGGTTCCCTTGGCGAGAACCTCCCCACCAACTTCCACCAAATAGTTTTTGATGCCCTTTTCATCCAGCATGGCCCCCAATCGGTCTATGGCATACCCTTTGGCCACGGCATTAAAATCAAAACGGATGGACGGATGGGCCTTTGTAATGGTATTATCTGCGTTCAATTGTACCTTTTCCCATCCTACGTAACCCAATAAGCTATCCACACGTAGGCTATCAAGCTCCAACTGCTCGCCCGGGCCAAATCCCCAAGCATTGGCCAAAACACCCACAGTGGGGTCAAAATAGCCATTTGAAGCTTTGTGAACCTTACTTGAAACTTCAAATACCTCTTTGAACATATCATCCACGACAATAGTGGAGTCACCCGCATTGATCTTGGAAATATCGGATGAGGGAATATAAGTGGACATGGATTGGTTCAGCACTTGAAAAACAGAGTCTATCTCCTGTTGATAGTCCAACTCCCCATCAGCAATGTAAATGATGGAATAGGTGGTCCCCAATGCATTGCCCCAATTCTGGTTTTTGACGTGTTCCTTTGGCGTACAGTTTAAAAAAAGTACGACCAATCCTAAAAACAATACTTTATACTTCATTTATATTTCAATTAAACCTTGATAGTCCACCACATATTCTTCATCCAAATACAACGGTTCGGTCCTGTCCACGGCATTGGAGAGTCCGACACCAGCAAAATAGGTTCTGGCCTCGAATTTCTCCGCGTGATTCTTTACGGTACGCATCAATTCTTCATCATACTCCCTTGGGTTTAGGGGGAATTCCACATTCCTAACCACTATAAAATGCAACACCTTTTCCTTTAGGCACACATACTGCGGGTTTTTCTTGAGCTTACTGTTAATGGCCATAAATTCAAAACCATCGGCCTCAAGCTCGCGCCCCACAATGTTCATGGCCAAGTTGTGCAGTTCCTGTTCTTTTAATTCTCTTCCCATAGCTAACAAAAAAACCGATGCATGAGCATCGGTTTGGTTTTATTCCTACCTCTCGACAATGCTCGAGGTGATAATCAATTTCTGGTTCTATCCTCCAAAGTCGTCGAACCTGATATTCTCATCTGGAATACCAAAATCCTCTCCCATTTTCTGTACGGCTTTGTTCATCAAAGGTGGTCCACAGAAATATAGTTCTATATCCTCTGGCGTTTCATGATGGTTCAAATAGTTATCGATAACACAGTTGTGAATAAACCCAACAAAACCATCCCCTTCTTCATCATGGATGTCTTTCTTCACCTTCCAATTGTCCTCTTCCAGCGGTTCTGAAAGTGCCATGTAAAACTTGAAGTTGGGGAATTCTTTTTCCAATTGCTTGAAATGGTCGATGTAGAACAACTCCCTTTTGGAACGTCCTCCATACCAATAGGTAACTTTTCTATCGGTTTTCAAAGTTCTGAACAAGTGGTACAAGTGCGAACGCATTGGAGCCATTCCGGCACCACCTCCTACGTATAGCATTTCGGCATCGGATTCATTGATGAAGAACTCACCAAATGGACCTGAAATGGTCACGGGGTCGCCTTTTTTCAAACTGAAAATATAAGAAGAGGCAATACCTGGATTTACGTCCATCCATCCGTTCTTGGAACGGTCCCATGGTGGGGTGGCAATACGGACGTTCAACATAATCTCCCTTCCTTCTGCAGGGTAAGAAGCCATGGAATATGCCCTTTCCTCGGTTTCGGGATTTTTCATGACCAATGGCCATAGGTTGAATTTGTCCCACTCCGCTTGAAATTTGTCCGGAGTTTCGTGCTCCTCTGGGTGGGCTGTAATATCGATATCGGAATATTTTACCTCACATGGTGGAATTTCAATCTGGATGTATCCGCCTGCTTTGTAATTCATTTCCTCTGGAATCTCAACAACAAACTCCTTGATAAAAGAGGCCACGTTATAGTTACGCACCACTTTGGCATTCCATTTTTTAATACCGAACACCTCTTCGGGAATGGTAATTTCCATATCCTGTTTTACCTTGACCTGACAGGCCAAACGAGCGCCCTCGCTCAACTCCTTTTTGGAAAAGTGCGGGGTTTCGGTAGGCAATGCTTCGCCTCCACCTGAAAGTACGTGGCATTCGCACTGAATACAGGTTCCACCTCCACCACAAGCGGATGGGAGGAATATTTTTTGGTTACCCAGGGTGGACAACAGGGAGCCTCCCGAGCCTACCTCCAACTCCTTTTCACCATTAATGGTAATCGTTACAGGACCGGATGGGGATAGTTTCTCCTTAGTGAACAGCAATAGCGCCACTAAGACTAACAACAAAACAAGAAATGCTACTACGGTAATTAGAATAGTACCCCCGGTACTTGCGGCTAATATCATCTTCTATCTGTTTATGGCTTCGTTATAAGAGACTGCTTCTTCCTTATCCTCAATCTCTTTTTTAATTTCTTTTTCTTCTTGGACTTCTTGGGCCTCAACGGTTGTGCTTTGGGTTTCCTCTGGTGGTTCGTTGTCTCCTGTGAGCATGCCTCCAAAGCTTTGGAACCCGATTCCCATTAAGCCTGTGATTATAAAAGTGATTCCCAAACCTCGCAGTGGCGCGGGCACGTTCGAATATCTGATCTTTTCGCGAATGGCCGCAATGGTCAAAATAGCCAAGAACCATCCAATCCCCGAGCTTACCCCATAATTCAAGGCCAACCCAATATTAGGGATATCCCTTGTCTGCATAAACAAGGAACCCCCCAAGATGGCACAGTTCACCGCAATCAAAGGCAAGAAAATACCCAAGGAGTTGTACAGTGATGGCGAAAATTTCTCTACCACGATCTCCACCAACTGCACCATTGTGGCAATGGTTGCAATAAATAGAATGAACGATAGGAAACTAAGGTCGTAATCGGCGTATTCCGGGCCTAACCAAACCAAGGCTCCATCTTGCAGCAAATATTTATCCAACAACCAGTTTAAGGGCACGGTAACGCCCAACACGAATATTACGGCAGCTCCCAATCCTACAGCTGTAGAAACCTTTTTGGATACGGCCAAGTAGGAACACATTCCCAAAAAGACCGCAAACACCATATTGTCTACGAAGATTGATCTAAAAAATAGTTCTAAATGCTCTAACATGCTTCCTTAGTTTATGCTTCTTCAATTAATGCTCTATTTCTGGAGCGTTGCACCCAAATAATGATTCCCACAACAATCAATGCCGCAGGTGGTATGATCATAAATCCATTGTTTTCGTAACCGATGGAGTACAATCCAGTTTTTGCGATGGGATCCCCCAATACTTTGAACCCGAAAAGTGTTCCAGAACCAAGGAGTTCCCTAAAGAACCCTACTATGACCAGAATGATCCCATATCCTAGAGCGTTCCCTATTCCATCAAGAAAAGCTCTGCGGGGACCGTTTCCTAATGCAAAAGCCTCAAAACGTCCCATAATGATACAGTTGGTGATAATAAGGCCGATAAATACCGATAGGGTCTTACTTAGGTCGTAGGCAAAAGCCTTTAATACTTGATCCACAATAATAACCAAGGCGGCAACCACGACCAACTGTACAATGATCCTGATTTTTGATGGGATGATATTTCGTATGAGCGAAATTACCACGTTACCCACTCCCATTACAAACAATACGGATATTGCCATTACCACCGAAGCTTTTAGCTCCGCGGTAATTGCCAAGGCGGAACAGATACCCAATACTTGAATGGTGATAGGGTTGTTATCCGCTAACGGGTCTTTTATCAGATTTGCATCTTTTTTTGATAGTAGCGCCATATTAATTGGATCTAATGGTTTGTAAATAGGGTTTGTAAAGCTTCAGGCTCTCTTTGATCATTGCGGTTACCCCATTACCGGTAATGGTAGCACCTGCCAAAGCATCTACTGCGTTATCTTCTTTATTGTTGTTCAATGGATCGTTGTTCCCTTTTGCTACATTAACACCTGCATAGGTATTGCCGTCCATAACGGATTCCCCCTTGAAGTCGTCCATAAAAAAACGTTGGTTAATATTGGAACCCAGTCCAGGGGTTTCTCCCTTATGATCAAAAAAGACGCCTTTTATTTCCATGTTCTCATCCAAGGAAATATATCCCCAGATCGCATCCCAAAGTCCTTTACCGTACATGGGGATGATATAGAATTTTTCCCCGTCCTTTTCACCGATCAACAAGGGAAGTTCTGCGTCCTCCCCATTCTTGGCTTTTGCTATTTCTTTCTGTACATCGATTAGGTAAGCATTCTCTTTTTCCACTGCTTCGGAACCTTTCAATACCAACTGGGAAGTTATGAATTTGGAAAATTGCTCTTCAACTGTAGTCGTTGGTACAAAGGAAACATCTCCATCGCCCTCATTTTGATCGACCCCCATGGCATAAAGGATGTTTTGTTGCTTTTCGAAGCGTTCGTTCTCATCAATCCTTGGTTTAAGGCCAGATGCAACAAAAGCCAGTAGCGATCCCACAACAACAACCATTAAGACCGCAAAGATTACAGTGTAGCTATTTTTTTCTGTATTGATTGCCATAATTAAGCTGTTTCCGTTTTTAATGAATCAACCTCATCCGATGTTTTTGGATATATGGTCGCTGTCTTAAATCGTTTCAATCTCTTTCTAATGTTGCCCCTTACCACGTAGTGGTCAATGGTAGGTGCGAATACGTTCATCAACAAGATGGCCAAGAACACACCTTCTGGATATCCTGGGTTGAACACCCGGATCATTACGGACAGGAACCCGATAAAGAATCCGTAGTACCATTTTCCTTTATTGGTCTGAGCACCTGTAACAGGGTCCGTGGCCATAAATACAATACCGAAGGCCAAACCTCCCACCAACAAATGTTGCCAGTAAGGGAAACTCATCAAGGCATAGAACTTACTGTACTCGGGCAACCAACCGGCATCTACAATGCCATTGAATATAAGCCCCATAACCAGAGCACCTACAACGGAACTTACCATAATTCTCCACGAGGCAATTTTTGAGAAAACCAAGAAAAGCCCCCCCAATATGATCAACAGGGTCGATGTTTCCCCAACGGAGCCGGGGATAAATCCGTAGAACATATCGGCCAGTGAATAACTATAGTCCGACCCTTGGGCCAATGAGCCAAGGATGGTTTCCCCTGAAATGGCATCTGCGGTTCCAGCTCTTTCCACAGCTTCGTGGACCCATACTTTATCCCCGCTCATCCATGTTGGATAGGCGAAGAACAAGAATGCGCGTATGGTCAGGGCAGGGTTCAATATATTCATTCCGGTACCACCGAAAACTTCTTTACCGATAACGACACCAAAGGCCACGGCGATGGTCAACATCCAAAGTGGGGTGTCAACGGGCACGATCAATGGAACCAACATACCTGTCACCAAATAACCCTCTTCCACTTCATGGCCCTTGATTACAGCGAACAAAAATTCGATGGCCAAACCAACACCGTAGGATACGATCACCAAAGGTAAAATGGTGGTGATCCCCACCAAAAAGTTATCCCATGTCAAAAAGTGTTCAAACAGATCAAAGCTCTCAGGAAAACCATTGATGGCGGAGTAATGTTGATACCCTGCATTGAACATTCCAAACAGCAAACAAGGCACCAAGGCCATGATCACCGTGTTCATGGTACGTTTTAAATCATCCGCGGCTCGAACATGCGACCCGGAATGGGTTGTTTCGTTCGGTGTATAGAGAAAAGTATGCAGTGCATTAAAGGCAGGGGCCATTTTTTTGCCCTGATACTTAAGTTTTAACTGATGTAATTTTTCTTTCATGCCCATATTATCCAAGTTCTTTTTGCAACAAATCCAATCCTTCCCTGATTATTTGTTGGTGCGGTTGTTTTGATATGCATATGAATTCCGTCAAGGAGAAATCCTCGGGAGCCACTTCGTAGAGTCCCAATTGCTCCATTTCATCCAAATCCTTTACCATACAGGCCTTCAAAAGTTGAAGTGGGTATATGTCCAGAGGAAAAACCTCTTCGTACCTGCCCGTTACCACAAAAGCCCTGTGCTCTCCATTGGTATTGGTGTCCAAATCATATTTTTTGTTGGGCTGTAGCCAAGAAAAGGTCAATGCCCTTGTAGACGAAATTTTATTGAACACTGGCTTGTTCCACCCAAAAAATTCGTAATCGTCCCCTTCTGGAATGGCGGTAACCGTATTATTGTAAAAACCAAGATGTCCCTCAGTACTGGTTTTAGTACCTGTAAGCACATCCCCGTTTATCAACCTAAACCTATCTTCCTTTACACCACTTGCATATAAAAAAGTGGATATTTCGGCTCCGATTTTGGTCTTATAGTATTTTGGCTCCTTGATAACAGACCCTGCCAATGCCACAATGCGCTCCGCATTGAACTTACCTGTCAACAACAGCTCACCCAACATCACAAGGTCCTGTGGGGACAACGTCCAGACCACTTCACCTTTGTTCACGGGGTCAATCTTATTGATTTGCGTACCCACCAAGCCCGCTGGATGGGGGCCGGAGATTTTGTGCAGTTCTATTCCTTTAATATCATTGAAAGGCGATCTGCTCGATTTACCGACAGACACATGGATTTTACCCGGTGTAAGCTTGCTAAGACCCATTATCGCTGCTTGAATCTCCTGTTCCTTGTCCTTTAGGACAAAGTCTGGGTCCGCTGCCAATGGCGCCGTAGCGTATGCCGAAACAAATATCGCTTTTGGGGTTGCACTTGGGTCGGCAATTACATCATAAGGTCTTTGTTTAATGAACGGCCATCCTCCACACTGTAAAAGGTAGGATTTAATGGCCTCACCATCTGCCGTATCCAAATCCGGCACCTTATTTATAACATAATTTTGCTCTTTGTCAGCAAGAATCTTTAATGTCAAGATTCTTCTTCTTGCCCCCCTAACAATTTTCACAAGCTCTCCGCTTACCGGGGAAACAAAGTGCATGTCTTCGTTGTTCTTGTTATAAAAGAGGGGTTCGCCCGCTTTTATATCTTCCCCTTGTTTTATCAACATTTTTGGAGTGATTCCGTGGAAATCATCTAGGTTTAGGGCGTATACGTTACTGGTAACAGCTTTGGAAATAGTCTGCTCTGCCGCCCCGACGAGGTTGATGTTCAACCCCTTTCTAATCCGGATGTCTTTAGACATATTGTTGTAGACCTTTTGTTATCAAAATCGGACGCAAATTTAGCACTAAAAGGATTGTTTTCATAATAATTAACCATAAAATTGGGTTTATGCCGAGCTTAATTCCCCAGGCATACTTTTTGTTTACCTTTACCCTAAAATTATGCCCTTGATGCGTTTTACCTTCATATTGTCTCTTTTAGGTTTGATTACCACTCCGGCTTTTGGACAGGTTATGGAAGAGGTAAATCCACCGGAAAACATAAAATCAGTGGTTTTTAAAGGTCCTACCGAAGATCAATTTCCTGTGATACGGCTCGGGGAATCAATGACTTTGGAGTTCGATGACCTCACCGCCAACGAACAGGATTACTATTATAGGATTGTCCATTGCGATTACGATTGGACCCCTTCCCAGTTACTAAAATCCCAATACATATCCGGGGCGGACAACCAACGGATTATTGACTACGAAAACAGCTATACCACCCTGCAGCCCTATTCCAATTACCGGCTCACCATCCCCAACAACAATGTTAAATTAACCGTGAGCGGCAATTTTGTTCTGGAGATCTACAACAGTTATGGCGATCTCCAATTCTCTAGAAGGTTTGTGGTATATCGGGATGCCGTTTCCGTTGCAGGCGCAGTAAAAAGGTCCCGGGATTTCAACTTCATCAATACAAAGCAGGTGGTACAGTTTACTATCAACACAGCTTCCTTTAACGTGGTCAACCCAAAAAAGGAGGTAAAAGTAGCCATCATACAAAACCATCATTGGCCCACGGCATTATACAACATTAAACCCCAATTCACTATCGGTACGGAGCTGGTTTACAAATACAACGAGGAAACCAGTTTTTTTGGCGGCAACGAATACCTAAACTTCGACACCAAGGATCTTCGCTCCCCCAACTTTGCCATATCCAATATTGAAATGAGGGATGTGTACCACCATTATTTGTTCACCAACGAATACCGGTACGACAAAGAATACACCTACTTTCCTGACATTAATGGCGATTTTGTTGTTAGGACGCTTCAAGGGGAGGATGTTTCCAGAGAGGCCGAATATTCCAAGGTCCATTTTAGCCTGCCCTACACCAACCAAATAGGCCTCGATAATGTTTATGTGATCGGAAAGTTCAACAATTATGCACTCGGCGATGGGAACAGGATGACGTTCAACGAATCAACCGGGAAGTTTGAAGCCACTTTGATGATGAAACAGGGCTTTTACAATTATAAGTATGTTGTACAAAGGGAAGATGGTACAATTGAACCCAACCTGGTGAGCGGCAACTTCCACTTTACGGAGAACAACTACTTGATCTTGGTTTATTACAGAGATTTTGGGGACATGTACGATAGTATAATAGGTATAGGGTCCGTAAACTCAAGGAATATCAGTAATTAATTATCTTTAGCCCTAAATCCTTAAAAAAGGTATGGCGAAAAAAGATGGTTTGATCACCAAAGGTCGCTACGAACTAAAGTTTAGGGGCGTAAAATGTCTTAACTGCGGGCACCCGCTCGACATAAGCGACAAGTACTGCCCTAATTGCTCACAGGCCAACAGTACCAAGAAATTAACCCTCAAAGACTTTATCGACGAGTTTTTCTCGGGCCTGATCAATTACGATTCCAGGCTAATAAAATCACTCTCGGCCCTTTTACTTAGACCCGGAAGGATTACAAAGGACTACGTAAATGGCAAAAGGATAACCTACACCAACCCTTTCCGGTTTTTGTTGAGTTTGGCCTTTATCTATTTTTTGATGTTCGCCTACAATTCCAATTTCACCAATCTGGATGAAGCAGCCAAAAATTTTGACGGCAACATTTATGATGGCTCCCCATTTAAATTCGATATGGACTCCGGAGATCTTGAAGTAGACAGCGTTGTCCTCGAAAAGCAATCCAAAAAGGCACAAAGAGCCCTGGATTCCTTAAAAAAGGTAAATCCCGGGGTTTTGGTCGGTATGCAAAAATTTGATTCGATTAAAGCGGTAGACCCCGAACTTTCCCAGCAATTGAAATACTTGGATTCTTTGGGTGTTTTTGTGAACGGGGCACAACAAAAAGTAAAAAAGAAAGACTCCTTTATGGACGCCGACCCAACGGGCTACTTTAAAAATCTCGAAAAAGAATCGGGCATAGGTGGGTTTTCCAAAAAAGTAGAGTTTTTTAGGCATGTGATCAAAAAAGACACCCTTTTTAACTTTGAAGAAGCTGAAACCAGATACAACATAGGCAAAACCTGGACCAATAGAATGGCATTTAACTCCGCAAACAGTATTTTAAGGGCAATAAGGGAACCGGGGAGCTGGGTAAATAGAACCATATCCAAACTTCCTTTCGTCATATTTTTCTTTATGCCGGTGTTCACAGTCTTCATTTGGTTGGTTTACATCAGAAAAAATTATACCTACACCGATCATCTTATTTTTAGTTTCCACAATCAGTCCCTCTTGTTTATCTTGCTCATCCTTAGCCTCACATTGGATACCATATTCAATATAAACAGCTCAGGAATCTTTCTGTTGATTTTTGCCATATACCTGTATAAGGCCATGCGAAAATTCTATGGACAAGGAAGATTTAAAACCATTGTGAAATACATCTTTCTGAACACGGTATTTATGATTCTGGCCTTTTTTACGATCATAGTCACGTTTGCGGGAAGCGGTTTAACCTATTGACAGTTATGTTTACACAGGTAACAAAAGGAATTAAAATATCGGTACGCACTTCTTTCGAAGGAACCTTCTTTAAAAACTATAAGGTACATTATGCATTTGGGTACACCATAACCATAGAGAACCTTAGCAAGGACACCGTTCAGCTCACCGCCAGGCACTGGGATGTATTTGATGCCCTCAAGGACATGGAGACCATTGACGGAGAAGGTGTAATTGGCAGAAAACCCGTTATAAAACCGGGTAAATCGCACACCTACAGCTCAGGCTGTCTCTTGGCGTCACCCGTAGGGGCCATGCGCGGCCATTATCGTATGGTCAACTTTACCAATTCAGAAGAATTCGAGGTCGAGATCCCCACATTTAAGTTTGCAGCGCCCTTTGCCATAAACTAATTGGCGTCATTTTATTTTCGGTTTCTGTTTCATTACCTTTGATAGAATTGTACAACTCTAAAAAAACATTTCTATGGGAAAAGGATTTTTTCAAGTTCCAACTGCATACAACGAACCTGTACTGAGCTATGCTCCGGGTTCACCTGAACGAGAAGAAGTACTAAAACAATATAAAGCGTTTTATAATGACAATGTGGACATTCCACTTTACATTGGAAGCGAGGAAATAAAAACGGGCAATACCCGACCATTATCCCCTCCCCACGACCACAAACATGTAATTGGGCAATACCACCTTGCTGAGAAGGCACACGTGGAAAAGGCCATCGCCAATTGTTTGGAGGCCAGGGATGCTTGGGCCAATTTGACCTGGGAACAACGCTGTGCCATTTTTTTAAAGGCCGCCGAACTGATTGCCGGACCTTACCGCCAAAAAATGAACGCTGCCACCATGTTGGCCCAGTCCAAAAATATTTATCAGGCCGAGATCGATTCTGCCTGTGAGATCGTGGACTTTCTGCGCTTCAACGTAGAATATATGTCCCAGATATACAACGAACAACCGGAATCTTCCGAAGGAGTATGGAATCGCGTGGAATACCGTCCCTTGGAAGGCTTTGTATACGCCATAACCCCGTTCAACTTCACGGCCATTGCAGGGAATCTTCCCACCAGTGCCGCTATGATGGGCAACGTGGTGGTATGGAAACCTAGTGACAGCCAAATTTATTCCGCAAAAGTGATTGTTGATGTGCTCAAGGAAGCTGGACTGCCCGATGGGGTAATCAACGTAGTTTACGGAGACCCGGTCATGATTTCGGATACGGTGTTGGACAGCCCTGATTTTTCAGGAATCCATTTTACCGGTTCTACCCATGTTTTCAAGAATCTTTGGAAACAGATCGGAAACAATATCCACAAGTACAAAACTTACCCCAGGATCGTTGGCGAAACGGGCGGAAAGGATTTTATAATTGCCCACCCAACAGCAAAGCCCCAACAGGTGGCCACCGCCATCAGCAGGGGCGCTTTTGAGTTCCAAGGGCAAAAATGCAGTGCGGCCTCCAGAGTATATCTGCCCAAATCCACTGCCGATGAAATTTTGGAGTTGGTAAAAAAAGACATTGCCTCCTTTAATAAACCAGGTTCCCCAGAGGACATGGGTAATTTTATTACAGCTGTGATCCACGAGGGCTCTTTTGATAAATTGGCCAAATATATTGACAAGGCAAAAGCCGATAATGATGCTGAAATAATCGCAGGGGGTAATTATGATAAATCCGAAGGGTATTTTATAGAGCCCACGGTAATATTGACCACGAACCCACAGTACGAGACCATGTACACAGAACTTTTTGGTCCCGTGGTCACCATTTACGTTTATGAGGACAAGGATTGGAGCGAGACTTTGAAGTTAGTGGATGGAACATCGGAGTATGGCTTAACGGGAGCTGTACTGTCCGGAGACCGTTATTCCATTGACGAGGCCACGAAAGCTTTGCAGAATGCCGCAGGGAACTTTTACATTAACGACAAGCCCACCGGAGCCGTTGTGGGACAACAGCCTTTTGGCGGCGCAAGGGCATCGGGAACCAATGACAAGGCGGGGTCCATGCAGAACCTTCTAAGATGGGTTTCCCCTAGATTGATCAAGGAAACTTTTGTTACTCCCGAGGATTATAGATATCCATTTTTGGGATAAAACAAAAAACACCTATTTTAAAGGCCGTCATTACAACATGACGGCTTTTTTGTTTAACCTAACTTATTTAACCCATGCCCAGACCCTATATTTTGGCAGAAACCAACTGGAAACATTTAAAAGACGAATCTATTGACCTTGCTATATTGCCTTGGGGCGCTACCGAAGCACACAACTACCACCTCCCCTATGCAACCGATGTTATCGAGGGAACGTCCATTGCCGAAGCCTCCGCCAAGATTGCTTGGGAACAGGGCAGCAAAGTAATTGTGCTTCCTACGATTCCGTTTGGGGTAAATACGGGTCAACCGGATATTTACTTGGACATGAACCTGAATCCAAGCACGCAATTTGCCATTCTAAAAGATATTCTCACAGTTTTGAATCGTCAGGGCATAAAAAAATTTATGATCCTAAATAGTCATGGCGGCAACAATTGGAAAGCCATTATCAGGGAGTTGGGGCTACTTTTTCCCGATATGTTCCTTTGCGTTACCAATTGGTTCAACCTTGGAAATGAATCAGGGGTTTTTGACAAGCCCGGCGATCACGCCGGTGAGATGGAAACCAGCCTTATTCTTCACCTAACGCCAGAACTGGTATTGCCCAAAGAAGAATGGGGCGATGGAAAAGAATTCAAAAACAAGATTAAGGCCTTTTCCGAAGGATGGGCTTGGACAGAACGTCCTTGGTCAAAAATAAGCGAGGATACCGGTGTAGGCGACCCCAGCAAGGCCAGCAAGGAGAAAGGCGAGGTGTTCTTTAACCTTATCTGTGCCAAAATGGGACAACTTTTTGTTGATATTGCCGAAGCCGACACAAACGACCTTTACCAATAAAATGGGCCATAAACGCAAGTTCCGAGTCTTCTTTTTGATTCCACCTGAGGTACAACTTTTGGATTTTTCCGGTCCTGCTCACTTATTTTATGAAGCGAAAGAGTATGGAGCTGACTTCGAAACTCATTATTTAAGTTTGGACAAGAATTTACACCAGTTGTCAAGCGCAGGTATATCCATGGGTAATTTGGAATATTTTGGGCTTCATCAACTAAATAAAGAAGACCTTTTGTTTATTCCAGGTTTGGAATCTCATTTATTACTATCCCAACAGTTCAAAGAAAAACACTCTTTATTCTTTGAATGGCTCAAAACGCAAAACCAAACCGGTGCTAAAATCTGTTCGGTCTGCACGGGAGCCTACCTTATGGGAATGACCGGTATTTTAGATGAAAAGGAATGCACTACACATTGGAAGTACATTGAAGATTTTAAGAATAGATTCTCCAAGGCCATAGTCCTGTCCGATCGATTGATTGTAAAAGATGGAAATATCTACTCAAGTGCCGGCGTTTCGTCGGGCATAGATTTAGCACTTTATATTATTGAAGAACTCTTGGGACCGGTTTTTGCCTCTAAAATCGCCAAAGAAGTGGTCATTTATTCGCGACGTACTCCAAAAGACCCACAGTTAAGCGTTTATCTGCGCTATCGGAATCATTTGGATAATAGGATCCATGTGGTTCAGGATTTGTTGTCACAGAATCTCGAGAACAAAGTAAAGGTGGAAACCCTTGCGGAAATGGTTCACATGAGCCGCAGGAACCTTACTAGACTATTCAAAAACACCACTGGGACAACTATTGGGGATTATTTAAACCAATTGCGCGCCGAACGTGCAACAGAACTACTTTCCAATGGCTCAAAAGTGAGTGTCGCCGCACAAGCCTGTGGCCTTAAAAGTAGCAACCAATTAAGAGCTTTATTAAAAAAGAATCCAGAGATAATTTCCAAAAATTAAGAACAAGACTGTCCCTATACTGCGCACAATTGTCCTTTCAGAATGCTGGTGACCTTTCTAATTTTGACCGAATCATCAATCTTGGAAAAATGAAACAGTTAACACTTATCATATTTTGCCTTATCTCCGTAATGACCATGGCCCAAAATAACACAGAATACAATACCAAGTATATATGTCCACCATGCGACAGCAGCTGCGATGACATAACCCATGATTCACCCGGCGTTTGCCCTCATTGCAACATGCCTTTGGTAAAAAAAGAAATGTCCAAAACCATTGCCTTTTACCTTCAAGATGGTGTGGAGGTTTTGGATTTTTCTGGACCTATGGAAGTTTTTAGCTATGCCGGTTACCGGGTATTTACGGTTTCTGCAACAAAGGACCACATCAAATCACAAGGTATTTTAACCGTGGTGCCGGACTATAGCATTGAAGATGCACCTAAAGCTGATATTTTGGCTTTTTTTGGCGGAAACTCCCAAGCGGCTTCCCAAAATAAGAATGTTATTGATTGGGTTAAAAACCAAGAAGACATCAATTATTATTTTTCGGTTTGTACAGGAGCGTTCGTACTCGCAGAAGCTGGTATTCTTGATGGAAAAATCGCAACAACCTTTCACAATGCACTCTACGATTTAGAAAACAATTACCCAAAAATAGATGTCCGAAAAAATGTGAGGTATGTTGACAATGGAAATGTGATTACCACAGCAGGAATTTCCGCCGGTATAGATGGTGCTTTGCATTTAGTTGCCAAACTTCAAGGCATCAATGCGGCCAAACGTACTGCCTACTACATAGAGTATGATAACTGGGATATGGGCAATGGGCTCCTATTATCGGAATCAAATCCATACACCAACCAAAAGCATGAAGACTTTTTTAAGGATTTCGAGGGCATTTATCAATACAAAAATGACACTACCTTCAATTTAAAATATGACAGGAGCCAAGGAAATTTATTGGCAGAAATCGACCATATGTTTTACCCTATATATCATGAAACCGATGATCTTTTCTCTGACGTAAGCAGTGAATATGTAGGGTTTATAAGAAATCCTTCCGGGGACATAATAGGCTACCAGCTGGAGAAAAATGGTAAAATATTCAAGAAACTCGATTAATCCAGAACTTAAGAAAATATACACTTACCGATCTTATATCCAACTAATTAAAACGAGATTAGTCAATAAATAGACAATTTATATGTAAAATTAACGTTAACTAATTGTAAATTAAACGTAATCTACTTAATTTTATATTACTAAATCAGTTAGTTATGACAGTTAACATCAATGCATGGGTGAAATCGGCGATTAAAAAGTATGGGCAATTATGGCAATATGCCAAGGACTACGCCAGAAAGTGTAGATTGGTATACAAAAGAATGTACAGTATTTAATTTAACCCTTGAACTTCTGGGGTAAGTACACTACTTTTTTAGTCTCAAAGAAATCCTCTTCAAAATACTCGTTTAAGTCAAAGATCTGAACGGTTTCATAACCCTTCAATTCTTCCGTAAGGTCACCGCCTTTAAGGTAAAGTATGCCATTTTTACGCTGATGGGCGGAATCCTTTTTAATCTTCCCTTTGGTCCAGTGCACAAATGTTGGCATCGCAGCCACTGCCCTGCTTACAATAAAATCATATTGTCCGGGAATTTCCTCCACACGGGAATGATGGGCTTCAACATTCTTCAATCCAAGCCCTTCCACGACTTCATTGACAACTTTTATTTTTTTGCCGATTGCATCAACAAGGGTAAATTTTACGTTTGGAAATAATATGGCCAAGGGAATGCCCGGAAAGCCTCCGCCCGTACCCACATCCAAGATATGGGCACCTTCGTTGAACACCTGAACCTTTGCAATGCCCACAGAATGAAGAACATGGCGCAAATAGAGCTCATCTATATCTTTTCTGGAAACCACGTTGATCTTCTGGTTCCAGTCTTGGTACAACGCCTCCAACTTTATAAACCGTTGCCTTTGCTCGTCGTTGAGTGTCGTAAAATATTTAAAGATGAGTTCCGCTTTCATGTTCCAAACATTAATTTTGTAAAATTAATACTTTTACAGACCTTAACACCGTTCTAACAAAACGTTGTGACTCTAAAAAAGCAATTTAGTTACCTTTGTAAAAATAATTTTTATGGATAATAATACCATCCGGTTTTCAAGAAGAGATTCCGCACAATTTTTCAGGACACTCAACAAGAGAGTAAACGAATACTTCAAAGAAAACAACCTCAAGAAAACCGGAAACTGGAAACTTCACTTGAAAACCATTGTGATGTTTGCCATTTTTCTGACCCCCTACTTTTTAATATTGACCTTAAACCTGCCTTTCTGGGGCTATCTGCTACTTTCCATCACCATGGGTGTAGGAATGGCCGGGGTGGGAATGAACGTAATGCACGATGGAAACCATGGCGCTTACTCCAACAAAAAATGGGTGAACAAGCTAATGGGAAGCAGCATCTACATTTTGGCCGGCAACGTTTACAACTGGCAAGTTCAGCACAATGTACTGCACCATACGTACACAAACATACACGAACACGACGAGGACATGGAAGCTGGAAGAATCTTAAGATTCTCCAAACATGCCGAATGGAGAAAACATCATAAATTCCAACATTACTATTCCATTTTGCTATATGGCCTATTGACCTTTAATTGGGCAATAACCACGGATTTCCAACAAATGTACCGTTATATGAAGCGGAAATTGAGCTACGGAAAACTACCTAATCCAGTAATCAACTGGAGTACATTGGTTATAACAAAAGTGATCTATATTACCATTTGGATTGTTCTCCCGTTGATTTTTGTCGATATTGCCTGGTGGCAAGTATTGCTTGGGTTCTTTATCATGCACTACGTTGCAGGAGTGATCCTGAGTGTGGTTTTCCAATTGGCACACATTGTGGACCACGCAGAAACCCCTTTACCGGACGAGGAAGGAAACATGAAGAACACTTGGGCCATTCACCAATTGTTCACCACCGTGAATTTTGGCACTAAAAACAGAATTGTAAACTGGTTTACCGGGGGATTGAACCATCAGGTGGAGCATCATATCTTCCCAAACATCAGCCACATACATTACACAAATATTTCCAAAATTGTGAAACAGACTGCTCGGGAGTTCAATTTGCCTTATCACGAATATAAAACTACCAGAAAAGCTATAATTTCGCACTTCAAACACTTAAAGGAGCTAGGTAAAAAACCTACGCTTCAATATCAGTAAAAACGAAGTACCAATGAGCAACCACTTATCTGACAGGATCAAGAACATGTCCACGTCAGCAACTTTGGCCATGGCTGCCAAAGCACGGGAATTACGAAATGAAGGAAAGGATATTATAGGTTTGAGCTTGGGGGAACCCGACTTCAATATTCCTGATTTTATCAAAGATGCCGCAAAGCAGGCCATCGACGAGAATTATAGCAGCTACACCCCTGTTGATGGGTATGCAGAGCTAAAAACAGCGATTTCAAACAAATTCAAAAGAGATAACGACCTTGATTATGGTTTGAACCAAATTGTGGTATCCACTGGAGCGAAGCAATCGCTGTTTAATGTGGCCATGGTGGTTCTTAACCCAGGCGATGAAGTAATTCTCCCAGCTCCGTATTGGGTCAGTTACAGCGACATCGTAAAATTGGCCGAAGGTGTGCCCGTAGAGGTTCTCACTCAAATCGACACCGATTTTAAGATGACACCAGCGCAATTGGAGGCTGCCATAACCCCAAAAACAAGAATGATCTGGTTCAGCTCACCATGCAACCCCAGTGGTTCGGTGTACAGCAAGGAAGAATTGGAAGGTTTGGCCAAGGTATTGAAAAAACACCCCGATATTTATGTGGTTTCGGATGAAATCTACGAGCATATCAATTTTGCAGGCGGCCACGTAAGCATTGCCGGCATTGATGGCATGTACGACAGGACCATTACCGTAAACGGCGTATCCAAAGCTTTTGCCATGACGGGATGGCGTATCGGGTATATCGGCGCACCGGAGTGGATAGCTAAAGGCTGTACCAAATTACAAGGACAGGTGACCAGTGGTGCCAACGCCATTGCGCAGCGTGCCGTAATCACCGCATTGGAGGCCCCAGTGAGCAAGATCCAATTTATGATCGACAAGTTCCATGAAAGAAGGGACCTCGTACTTGGACTTTTGGGAGAGATAGAAGGATTTAACCTCAACGTGCCCGAGGGTGCATTTTATGTGTTCCCCGATATTTCGGCATTCTTTGGAAAAACCTTGAACGGTGTTACCATTAACAACGCTTCAGATTTTTCACTATACTTGTTGGAGCATGCCAACGTGGCCACGGTTACCGGGGAAGCTTTCGGAAATCCTAATTGCATTCGTATATCCTACGCAGCATCGGAAAAAGAATTGAAAGAGGCCATTGCCCGAATTAAGGCCGTGCTTTAAAAATATGAAGATGTCATACTGAAGCTGTTTCAGTATCCCACCATAAATCGACTAAAACCTCTTGTTTACTTCAAGAGGTTTTTTTATTAGGTCTTTTTCCAGAAATATGGGGTAAGCAAAATCAGTACAGTGAACAGCTCCAACCGGCCCAAAAGCATTAAAAAACTACACCACCATTTACCTGCCGCAGGAAGGCTGTTATAATTGCTGACCGGGTTTAAACTGCCCAAAGCGGGGCCTACATTACCCAGCGAAGAAGCAGCCCCCCCAACGGCCGATACAAAGTCCAATCCCAAGAGGCCCAGCACCAACGAACCTATAATAAAGAGCAGCATATACAGTACAAAAAAAGCTATCACATTGTAAACAATATGCTCTGTAACCGTTTTTTGATTGTAGCGAACAGGTATGATGGCATTTGGGTGCAAGGTCCTCTTAAATTCCAAAATACCGTTTTTGATGATCAATAAGTGTCGCATAACCTTGATTCCTCCCGCTGTTGAACCCGCCGAGCCTCCGAGGAACATTAAACCAAAAAAGAAAACGGTCAAAAATGGGGTCCATGAGGTAAAATCCGCAGAAACAAATCCCGTTGTTGTAATCACTGCAACCACCTGAAACAAACCATGCCTAACGGTGCTTTCCACTTCTCCCAGTACCATAGGGTGAAAATCGGATACGGGCACATCTGCCCTAAAATAAATACCCAAGGCAACAACAATGGTAAAGATCACCACAAAACCAAGGTAGTACTTGAACTCTTCATCCTTTAGGATGCGTTGCACCTTTCCTGTTAATGCAAAATAGCTGAGCACGAAATTGCTTCCTGCCAAAAACATGAAAAGAATTACAATGTATTGAATCAAAGGTTGATCGTTCCAAAAGGCCAAGCTCGCATTTTTGGTGGAAAACCCTCCTGTTGACATAGTGGCCAGTGCATGATTGATGGCATCGAAAAAAGACATTCCAGCAAACTTTAGCAGCAAGGCCTCCAGCACTGTATATCCAAAATAAATCAACCAAAGCCTCTTAGCCGTATCGGTAATTCTTGGGTGAAGTTTATCCCCTCCGGGCCCGGGCGCTTCTGCGGCGAACAATTGCATGCCACCAATACCCAAAAGTGGTAAAATGGCAATGGCAAGTACAATAATTCCCATACCCCCGATCCAATGGGTAAGGCTCCGCCAGAGCAAAATTCCTTCGGGCAAGGCTTCTATATCATCCAATATTGAAGCTCCCGTAGTGGTGTAACCCGACATGGTTTCAAAAAAAGCATCGGTAATGGAGGGTATTGCTCCGGAAAAAAGATAGGGCAACATCCCAGAAATAGACATTACGATCCATCCGAATGTCACCACGATATATCCTTCTTTTTTTTGGACCTCCTTTTTATGGCCCCGTGTGTAGAACATGGCCATCATCCCAAAAAGCATGGTCACAATGGCGGCCAACATAATTTCCATGGTGGCACCATCTTTATATATGCCACTGGCAAGTGCTGCCAAAAGCATAAAAGAGCCATTGCAAAGCAACAAAAGCCCCATAATATGAATAATGATCCGTGTATTGAGCTTCATTATAGGAACAACTTTTCTATCCTTGGTATGGCTTTGGGCAAGCAGCAGACCACTACCTTGTCCCCTTTGGCAATCCTAAAATCACCCAACGCAATAACTCCCTCTCCGTTTCGGATAACACCACCGATACTTGCCTCTCTAGGGAAATTAAGATCCCTGATCAACTCACCATTTACCAAGGATGTAGCCTTTACTTCAAACTCTAAAATTTCGGCATTTAAATTGTTGAGACGGGTCAAGGCGAGCACCTCCCCTTTCCGGATATACCTAAAAATGCTGTTTGCGGCAAGGAGCTTCTTATTGATCAAGGTATCCACACCAATGGATTGGGACAATTGGAAGTAGTCCATATTCTCGACCAAGGCTATGGTTTTCTTGATTTTTTTGCTCTTGGCCACCAAACAGGACATTATATTGGTCTCGGAATTTCCCGTAACGGCAATAAAGGCGTCCATGGATTCCAGATTTTCTTCCTCCAACAGCTCTACATTGCGCCCGTCCCCATTTATTACAAGGGCATGGGGCAATTCATCCGCAATGTCAAATGCCTTTTCCTTGTTTTTTTCAATAAGTTTTACATTGAATTTTTTGTTGCAGAGATCCCTTGCCGTTTTATACCCCACTTTACTGCCTCCGAGAATCATCACATTTTTAATTTCCTGTTTTTGCATTCCGGAAAGCTTGTACAGTTCTTCCACTCCCTTATCCGAGGTAATGAAATACACCTGATCGCCTTCTTTAAAAACGGTATCACCCCTTGGAATCAAAGTAAATTGAGTTCCTTTTCGCTGCAATGCGATGGGCATAAAATTGAGTTCTGGAAAAATTCGAGCTGCCTCCTTCACCATCTTCCCTACAAATGGTGCGGTTTTGGGCAGTATTACCCCGAACATGGTGAGCAGTCCTCCTTCAAATTGATAGGTATCGTTAAAGGCGGATTGATTGAGCATCAACTGGATCTCCATAGCCGCCAAGCGCTCCGGTGAAATCAATTCATCAATACCCAATTCCTCAAACTTGATAATATCCCGATTGTCCATGAATTCCGTATTGGAAATTCTGGCCATGGTACGTTTGCAGCCCAATTGTTTTGCAAGCACACAAAGGGTCAGGTTGGTAGTTTCCGATGCTGTTACCGCGATTACCAGATCGGAGCCGTCGACTTGCGCATCTTGCAATACTTGGATAGATGTAGCATCGCCCCGAAGTACTCGAATATCCAAATGGTTATCGGCATAGGACAGTCTTTCCTTATCGGTATCGATCAAAGTGATCTCCTGTGCTTCATAGGACAATAATTTGGCCAAATGAAACCCGACTTCACCAGCACCTGCAATAATGATTCTCATTGATTGGAATAGGATGTGTTCTCAAATAACCTCAGCTTGCACGTTGCAAACAATATCAGGAATGGTATGCTATACGTAAACTCCATACTTTTAACCAAATACGGAAAATAAATCCCTTTGGAGGGCAAAATTACATAAATAATTTTGTCTTCATCCCTTAAGCTAAGTTGTATATTTGCCACCAAATTTAAGCGATGTCGAAAAAGGTGACGCCCTATAGAGAATCTGAGCTTGGCAAAAAGGACCAAGTAAGGCAAATGTTCGATAATATATCTGGAAATTACGACGGCCTTAACCGTGTTATTTCCTTTGGAACCGATGTTAAATGGCGTAAGCGCATCGTGGCTTTTTTAAAGGACAAATCCCCAAATTCAATTTTGGACATTGCCACCGGCACAGGTGATCTTGCCATTGCCATGGCAAAGACCGGGGCCAAAAAAATTGTCGGTCTGGACCTATCTCCCGGCATGTTGGAAGTGGGCAAAACCAAAATATCCAATAAAAAATTACAGGATACCATTGAAATGGTGGTTGGAGACAGCGAAAACCTACCTTTTCAAGACAATTCCTTTGATGCGATCACCGTGGCCTTTGGGGTGAGGAATTTTGAAGATCTGGATAAAGGGCTGGAAGAAATTTATCGTGTACTAAAACCAAAGGGACATTTTGTAGTTCTAGAAACTTCCGTCCCCACCAAGACCCCTTTTAAACAAGGATATAAAATATATACAAAGTATGTTTTGCCCACTATAGGCAAACTTTTTTCCAAGGACAGATCGGCTTACAGATATTTGAGTGAATCGGCATCTGTTTTCCCTCATGGTGAGGCTTTCAACAATATTTTGAGGAAAATCGGGTTTATAGGAGTAGAGAACAAACCACAAACCATGGGTGTCGCATCCATTTATGTCGCTTCAAAATAGATTAATGAAAAATCTCCTTATCCTTTTTGGACTTCTAGCAGTAACAAACACCCCTGCCATTGCCCAATTTGGCGGCGACCTGATTTTAAATCTTCAGAACGAGGATAAGAAATTTTTGAACTGGGGATATTATCTGGGGTTTAACCAATACGACTTTCAATTTGAATACAAGGATGATATTGGCAAAGATATATTGGTGGACAAAAGTTTTGGTTTTAATGTGGGATTGATCGGAGAACTTAGAATAAATGAGTTTTTGGATGCCCGTTTTGAACCCGGCCTGCTCTACACTTCCAGAATCCTTGGTTTCCCGGGCTTTACTTCCCAAGTCGATGCGCTGCGCGAAGTGCGTTCGACCTATATAAGGTTCCCTTTACTGATAAAGGCCAGTACCCGAAGAATTGGAAACTGGAAACCATTTATTGTGGGCGGAGTGTATACTTCCATCAATTTGGGAAGCAATGAGGATAGCCTAGATGATAACAGTAGTGGACAATTCAGAATGAAACAAAATGTGTATGGGTATGAATTGGGTTTTGGAATTGATTTTTACACCGAATACTTTAAGTTCACACCATCTATCCGAGGTGTTTTTGCCCTTACCGATGAATTGGTTCCGGATGAGGACCCCAACAGTCCTTGGACCGGGAACATCAACGCAATGCGCACCCGGGGAATCTTCATCAATTTTACGTTTGAATAGTAAGATTCAAATTCCAAAAGACAGCACTCGACTACTGACTTCTGACTTCCAACTCCTGATTCAAAATGCAATAACCAGTAACGGAGTGACGGTATGCAATAAGTTCTGCCAAGTTCAAGTTCCAAAAACTACCTTCGTATTTCATTCAACAAAATGGCGGTTGCCGTGGCTACGTTCAAACTTTCGGCAGTGGCAGCACCAAATTGGGGAATGGAAATTCTTTTGGTGATAAATTGACCCACTTTGTCAGAAATGCCGTTGGCTTCGTTGCCCATTACCAAAACTCCCCTTTTCGCCAAATCGGCTCTATAAATGGTTTCGCCATCCATAAAAGCACCGTAAACGGGAAGCTCTGTTTTTCGCAAATAATCTTCCAAATCAACATAAACAATGTTCACCCGAGCAATGGAACCCATGGTGGCCTGTAATACTTTGGGGTTATAGCAATCTACCGTGTCCGGCGAACAGACGAGCTGTGTTATACCAAACCAATCACAAAGCCGGATAATGGTTCCTAAATTACCGGGGTCCCTAACGGCATCCAGCACCAAGATCCAATCATCATCAATGGCTTTATGGGATTCGGTCATATAAAAAACCCCCAACACGCCATTTGGGCGGGTCAGGCTGCTCATTTGCTTCAAAACTTTGGAGGAAACCACGTCGGCACCTTTAAATTTCCCCATCAATACAGCATCATCAACAAAAACTTTAAATGGCTTTACTCCCGCCTGCAGTAATTCATTCACTACCTTTTCTCCTTCAACAACAAAGAGTCGATGTTGAGATCGGTACTTTTTTTGCTTTAGGCTAACAACTAGTTTAATTTGGTTTTTTGTAACCATCTAAATCGTGTATTTTTGGCTTCTATGAATGGTTCTTTTGGTGTAACGTGCAACTGGGCAAAAATAGGATTATTGTTGCTTTTGCTTAGCATTTTGGGTTGCAATACCTTAAAAAAGGTTGGGGAGGATGAATTATTGCTCACCAAAAACACCATTTTGGTCGATGATGAAAAAATAAGCAGCAGCGAAATAAAAGGACTTATCTCACAGAAACCCAACAGCAATGTTTTGGGATACCGGCTAAAACTCAATCTTTATAACCTAGCCAAGGAAAACCCCGATTCATCATTCCAGGATTGGCTGCACCGAAAAGAAAAAAGGGAAAAACGACTTAACAATTTGCTTTCCGAGAAGCAGGTAAACAGATTGAGCGAATCATTTCTGGTAAAAGGATATAGTGAGTTTTTGAAGAGAATTGGAGAACCCCCTGTTATTATTGACACTTCAGAGACCAATAAATCTCTCAAAAAACTGGAATCCTATTACAATAGCAAAGGGTATTTTAACAACACGGGGGAATATCAAATAATGGATAGCAAAAAAAAGAGAAAGGCAAGTATTGAGTATAACATCACCCTGAATAAGCCTTACATTGTGGACACCATACAAAAAAACATTACCTCCCCAGAGTTGGATTCCATATACCAGAATGCAATTGGGCAAAGTTTTGTTAGACAGGGTGAACAATTTGATTTGGACAAATTTACCATGGAGCGGGAGCGATTAACAAGCTTGTTTAGAAATTCGGGGGTATATAATTTCCAGGAAAGCTCCATCAACTACAGTATTCTGCGGGATACTACCCTTGCTTCGGACGACCAGCTCATGGATGTGCAATTGAACATTAAAAAATTTAGGAGCTCGAACGATAGTACGGATACCAACATGCCGTACAAGGTGGCTCGCCACAAACAAATCAACATTTACGCAGATTACGATATAAACGGAGGCATGGATACTTTACAGCGTATTCAACACGAAAACTACAACATCTATTACAATGGCAAGCTCCGCTACCGCCCCAAAGCATTGGCCGATGCCATTTTCTTTGAAAAAGATAGTGTTTACCGGGATTTGGACAGAATAAGAACCTACAGGCAGATCACCAACCTGAACACCTTTAAGTACCCCAGTATTGAGTTTATACCGGATTCCACACAAACGGAACTGGAAACCAACATCTACTTGGCCGCCAAGCCCAAATACTCTTTAAACCTAAATTTTGATGTCACCCACTCCAACATTCAACAAGTGGGCACCGCCTTTAGTACTTCGGTGATCACACGGAATGTCTTTGGAGGTGCAGAAACTTTGAATATTTCGGCAAGGGGATCCATTGGTTTGTTGAGCGATGCCTCCCTATCGGATGAAACATTCACCTCCGAGCTCGGAGGGGATATCAACATTACATTCCCACGAATCTGGCTGCCCTTCAATACAGAGCGTATCATACCCTATTATATGCTCCCACAAAGCCGATTGTCCGCAGGTACCAACTTTCAACGGAACATCGGTTTGGACAAACAGTCCCTGAACTCCATTTTATCCTATAACTGGTCGCCTTCCGAACGGTTAAAAAACAATATTGAACTTATTAATGTGGAGTTTGTACGCAATGTAAACACGAACAATTTCTACAATGTATACCGAAATACCTTTTCCAATTTGGACGATATCGCCGATCAATTTCAGGACAACCCTGAATATTCCTCCTATTTTGATCCCATTCTGGAAGAAGGTGAAGAACCAAAGCTGAGCATACCAGATGGAGCAAACCGATTTGCCCAAGATGTATTGAGCGGTTCAATTCCAGTAAGCCCAGAAGAGAAACAGGAAGTAAATAGCATTGAGGAAAGACGAAGAAGGTTAACAGAGGACAACCTAATTTTTGCCAGTAATTTCACCCATACCAAAAACAGTAAATCAGGTATCAACGACCTTGATTTCTATCAGTATCGTATAAAACTCGAAAGTGCCGGTGCCATGCTCTCATTGCTCACCAATGCAATACCTTTCAACAATAATACCAACGGACAGCACCTTGTCTTCAGCGTTCCTTTCTCCCAATACCTAAAAACCGAGTTCGATTATATACGCCATTGGAGTATTGGAGGAGGACAGGTAATCGCCTTTAGGAGCTTCTCCGGCCTGGCAATTCCCTATGGCAATTCCGACAACGTGCCCTTTGTTCGCAGCTACTTTGCAGGTGGGTCCAACGACAACCGCGCCTGGAACGCTTACGAGCTTGGACCTGGCAGTACGGACAACATCAACGATTTTAACGAGGCCAACCTAAAACTGGCCCTAAACCTTGAATATAGGTTCCCCATTGCCGGCGATGTAAAGGGTGCCCTTTTTGCGGACGCAGGCAATATTTGGAATGTATTCGACAACGAAACAAACCCCGACGCCATATTTAGCGGGTTCGCCTCTCTAGGGGACATTGCATTGGGAACCGGCCTTGGGCTTCGATACGATTTTACCTATTTTGTTTTTAGGTTGGATGTAGGGTTCAAAACGTACAATCCAGCCAAAATCGGGCCCGATCGTTGGTTCGATGGATACAGCTTCAAACAGGCCGTCTTCAACATAGGGATCAATTATCCTTTCTAGAGGAAATATTTTATTACTTTTGTTTCCTATTTAATTTGAAACCAATATAACTATGTCCCACAATATCAAGCCCGGTGTTGCAACCGGTGATGAAGTACAGGCAATTTTCAACCACGCAAAAGAGAACGGATATGCACTTCCTGCCGTAAACGTAATCGGTTCAGACAGTATCAATGCCGTAATGGAAACCGCCGCAACATTGAACGCTCCCGTAATCATCCAATTTTCCAACGGAGGGGCCCAGTTCAATGCAGGAAAAGGACTTTCCAATGAAGACCAGAAAGCCGCAATCCTTGGTGGTGTTGCAGGCGCTAAACACGTTCACCAATTGGCCGAGGCCTACGGAGCAACCGTAATTCTGCATACAGACCACTGTGCCAAAAAATTGTTGCCTTGGATCGATGGACTTTTGGACGCTAGTGAAAAGCATTACAAGGAAACCGGAAAATCATTGTTCAGTTCACACATGATCGATCTTTCCGAAGAACCACTTGAAGAAAACATTGAAATCTGCAAAGAATACCTAGAGCGCATGAGCAAAATGGATATGACTTTGGAGATTGAATTGGGAATCACCGGAGGCGAGGAAGATGGTGTGGACAATACGGATGTTGACGATTCCAAATTGTATACCCAGCCAGAAGAAGTGGCCTTTGCTTACGAAGAACTTTCAAAAGTAAGCCCAAGATTTACCATTGCTGCCGCATTTGGCAACGTACACGGGGTATACAAGCCAGGTAACGTAAAGTTGACCCCAAAAATCCTTAAGAACTCCCAAGAGTTTATCACCGAGAAATACGGTGTAGAGCACAACCATATCGACTTTGTATTCCACGGAGGTTCAGGTTCCACTTTGGAAGAAATCAGGGAAGCCATCGGTTACGGGGTCATCAAAATGAACATTGATACCGATTTGCAATACGCATTTTTGGAAGGTGTTCGTGATTACATCCAAGGAAAAAAGGATTATCTACAAACACAGATAGGTAACCCTGATGGCGATGACCAACCCAATAAAAAATACTACGATCCCCGAGTTTGGCTGCGAGAAGGAGAAAAAACCTTTATGGCCCGTTTGAAAAAAGCCTTCGAGGATTTGAACAATGTAAACACCCTGTAGCCTTTGTCTAACTAAATATTGATTGCATGTCGTCTTGGTTTAAAAGAAAGGAAAAAGGAATACAAACAGCTACCGAGGAGAAAAAAGACACCCCAAAGGGGTTGTGGTACAAATCCCCCACTGGTAAGATTGTAGAGGCCGAGGATTTGGCAAAAAACTTCTACGTAAGTCCGGAAGATGATTATCACGTTCGAATTGGCAGTAAGGAATATTTTGAAATCCTTTTTGATGACAACAAGTTCCGTGAACTTGATACAAAAATGACGTCCAAAGACCCATTAAAGTTTGTGGATACAAAAAAATATTCCGATCGTTTAAAGGCTGCCCAGAAAAAAACAGGTTTAAAAGACGCGGTGAGAACTGCAGTTGGCAAGTCCCAAGGAAAGGATATTGTTGTAGCCTGCATGGACTTTGCCTTTATAGGAGGTTCCATGGGAAGTGTGGTTGGCGAAAAAATATCGCGCGCCATTGATGTGGCCAAAAGGAAAAAAGTGCCATTTGTGATGATTTCCAAATCTGGCGGGGCCCGTATGATGGAAGCCGCCCTATCCCTGATGCAATTGGCAAAAACATCAGCAAAATTGGCCCAATTGGCCGATGCAAAAATACCGTACATTTCATTGTGTACGGACCCTACAACAGGTGGCACAACAGCTTCCTATGCCATGTTGGGTGACATTAACATTGCTGAACCCGGTGCTTTAATAGGATTTGCCGGACCAAGGGTTGTAAAGGACACTACCGGGAAAGACCTTCCCGATGGTTTCCAAACGGCCGAATTTTTGAAAGAACACGGTTTCTTGGATTTCATTACCCATCGCAGGGATCTGAAGAAAAAAATCAATCTCTATATCGATTTGATTACCAATCAACCTGTAAGAAATTAAAAAAGGCCCCGAATTCGGGGCTTTTTTGTTTTACAAAGAGAAAGTCCGGTTTATAGCAACCTTAAAAGTTTGACCGATAAGCCCTTTGATTTCAAAAAAACGCTTACCTTTGCACGCTGATCGTAGATTGATCAATACATAAAAATCATTTAAATAATATTGGAATGTATTTAACAAAAGAAGTAAAGGCCGAGATTTTTAAAAAACACGGCGGCTCTGAGAGCAACACCGGTTCCACGGAAGGACAAATTGCTTTGTTCACACACCGTATCAACCACTTAACCGGACACCTTAAAAGGAACCACAAAGATTACAACACCGAGCGTTCTTTGGTGGCATTGGTAGGTAAAAGACGTAGTCTTTTGGATTACCTTAAGAAAAAAGACATTGAAAAATATCGTTCCTTGATCAAGGAATTGAATATTAGAAAATAAAAACAAAAAGGGGAGGCTTAGGCTTCCCCTTTGTTTTGGTTGAACTCGTTTCAACCGCATAAAAGTCCCAGCTTTACACTGGGCAAACACAAAAAGCTACAAATAGTTTTTCATTGGTCAAGTGCTCCCAAGCACACAACAACAACACAACCCGACCGCCCGGATGGCGGTAGACCCAATGTTTAACAACCTGACCATAATTGGTTGGGTAAGATTAATTTTATGATTTCAAAGACATTCAAAGAGGTCATAGACCTCGGTGACGGTAGGGAGATTTCTATCGAAACCGGAAAACTGGCAAAACAGGCCCATGGCTCTGTTGTTGTCCAATCTGGCAAGTGTATGCTATTGTGTACAGTTGTCTCCAATTACAAAGCTTCGGACGTGGACTTTTTACCACTTACCGTGGATTATCGCGAAAAATTTGCCGCCGCAGGACGTTATCCAGGTGGTTTCTTTAAAAGAGAGGCAAGACCTAGCGACGGCGAAGTATTGACCATGCGTTTGGTGGACAGGGTACTGAGACCATTGTTCCCTAAGGATTACCACTCCGAAACACAGGTGATGATCCAGTTGATGTCGCATGACGAGGACGTTATGCCCGACGCCATGGCCGGATTGGCTGCTTCGGCCGCCATTCAACTTTCGGATTTCCCGTTCGAATGTGCCATATCGGAAGTTCGTGTGGGCAGGGTGAACGGTGAGTTCGTCATCAACCCGACCAGAGCACAATTAAAGGAGTCCGACATCGACATGATGATCGGTGCCTCCGCAGATTCCGTGATGATGGTGGAAGGTGAAATGGACGAAATTTCCGAAGAGGAAATGGTGGAAGCCATCAAATTTGCCCACGAAGCCATTAAGGTACAGTGTGCCGCACAGATAAAATTGGCTGAAGCTTTCGGCAAAAAAGAGGTCCGTGAGTACGAACTGGAAGCTGAAGACGAAGAACTTCAGAAAAAAATCCACGACATGGCCTACGACAAGGTATATGAAGTGGCCAAAGCAGGTTCTTCCAAAAAAGAACGAAGCGAGGCATTTGCCGCTATCAAAGAAGAAATCAAAGCATCTTTTTCCGAAGAAGAATTGGAAGAAATCGGCGATTTGATTTCCAAATACTACCATAAAGCAGAAAAAGAAGCTGTTAGAAACCTAACATTGGAAGAAGGACTTCGTTTGGACGGTCGTAAAACCACAGATGTTCGACCTATCTGGTGCGAAATCGATTATTTGCCCTCCGTACATGGTTCCGCCATCTTTACCCGTGGCGAAACTCAAGCTTTGGCAACAGTTACTTTGGGAACCTCAAGAGAGGCCAACCAAATAGACATGCCATCTTACGAAGGTGAAGAAACATTCTATTTGCACTACAACTTCCCTCCTTTCTCAACTGGTGAAGCACGACCCATTCGTGGTACATCCCGTAGAGAGGTAGGACACGGTAACTTGGCACAACGTGCGCTAAAAGGTATGATTCCCGAGGATTGTCCTTACACGGTCCGGGTGGTTTCCGAAGTATTGGAATCCAACGGTTCCTCATCCATGGCAACCGTATGCTCCGGTACCATGGCCTTGATGGATGCCGGTGTTCAATTGAAAAAACCCGTTTCCGGTATTGCCATGGGATTGATCACTGATATGGAGACCGGTAAATATGCCGTACTATCCGATATTTTGGGTGACGAAGATCACTTGGGCGACATGGACTTTAAGGTAACCGGTACCGCAGATGGCATCACTGCTTGTCAAATGGACATCAAAGTAAAAGGACTTTCTTATGAAATCCTGGTAAAAGCTTTGATGCAAGCCAAAGATGGCAGAATGCACATTTTGGGCAAACTTACCGAAACCATTGCCGAGCCTAGAGCAGAGGTTAAGTCCTATGCTCCAAAAATTGTTACCAGAGTTATTCCAGGTGAATTTATTGGTGCACTTATCGGTAAAGGCGGGGAAGTGATCCAAGAACTTCAAAAAACAACCAATACCACAATTGTCATCAACGAAGACCCAGATACCGAAGAAGGTATTGTGGAAATTCTTGGTACAGACCAGAATGGTATCGATGCCGTATTGGCCAAGATAGATTCCCTAATGTTTAAACCAGAAGTGGGAAGTGTTTATGAGGTCAAAGTGATCAAAATGCTTGACTTTGGCGCTGTGGTAGAATATACCGAGGCACCAGGGAACGAAGTATTGCTTCACGTATCCGAATTGGCATGGGAACGTACCGAAAATGTATCCGATGTGGTAAATATGGGAGATGTGTTTGATGTGAAATACTTCGGACTAGACCCAAGAACCAGAAAGGAAAAGGTATCGAGAAAAGCCTTGTTGCCAAAACCTGAAGGGTATCAAGAACGTCCTCCCCGCAACGATAGAGGTGGTGACCGCAGAGGTGGTGGCGGAGACCGTAGAGGTGGCAACCGCGATAGAAAACCAAGAAGGGATAGAGATTAAAACTTCTTTGTTTTGGCATATAAAAGCCCCGAGCAATTGCTCGGGGCTTTCTTTTTAAAAAAAATGTAACCAAAATGTAACCTTTTAGTTTTTTCAACGTATAACCTAATGAGCTCCGGTTCACAAATTTAATTTGAAGGGATTTTTTAGATGAGACAGTTAAAGATTACAAAACAGGTTACCAATAGGGAAACCGCGTCGTTGGACAAGTATTTGCAGGAAATTGGCAAGGTAGATCTTATTACCGCCGATGAGGAAGTGGAGTTGGCACAGCGAATAAAAGCGGGAGACCAAATAGCCTTGGAAAAATTAACCAAAGCCAATCTTAGGTTCGTGGTTTCTGTGGCAAAACAGTACCAAAACCAAGGGTTGACACTTCCGGATTTGATCAATGAAGGAAATTTGGGACTTATCAAGGCCGCACAACGTTTTGATGAAACCCGTGGATTTAAATTTATTTCTTACGCCGTTTGGTGGATTCGCCAGTCCATTCTTCAGGCATTGGCCGAGCAGTCCCGTATTGTTCGTTTGCCCTTGAACAAGATCGGTTCCATCAACAAGATCAACAAAACATTTGCTTTCTTGGAGCAAGCGCACGAGCGCCCACCATCCGCAGAGGAAATTGCCAAAGAATTGGACATGACCGTGGAAGATGTGAAGCAATCCTTGAAAAACTCAGGTCGCCATGTATCCATGGATGCCCCCTTGATTGATGGTGAGGATTCCAACCTTTACGATGTATTGCGTAGTGGTGAATCCCCTAACCCGGACAAGGAACTTTTGCACGATTCCCTTCGCACCGAAATCGAGCGTGCATTGGAGACCCTTACCCCCCGTGAAGCTGATGTAATCAGACTTTACTTTGGTTTGGCCGGGCAACATTCCATGACCTTGGAAGAGATTGGTGAAACTTTTGACCTTACCAGGGAAAGGGTTCGTCAAATCAAGGAAAAAGCCATCCGTAGATTAAAACACACTTCCAGAAGTAAGATTTTAAAGACATATTTGGGATAAAGTGTAAAAAAAAACGCCATAAATTACAGTTAAACTATCCTTAAATTTGATTTTTGGCAGGAAAGTTGTAATTTAGTAAGATATAACAGTTTATCATGACTGTTCGTTTTTTGATTGATGAATAAACTCCGGCTGATTACCGGAGTTTTTTTCGTTTATGGATGATGGTAATTGGCTAACTTTGTACTATGAACAAATCAATGATTGCCCCTTCGCTCCTGGCTTCCGACTTTGCCAATCTTCAACAAGAAATAGAAATGGTGAACCAAAGTGATGCCGATTGGTTTCATTTGGATGTTATGGATGGTGTTTTTGTTCCGAACATATCCTTTGGGATGCCTGTGATAGAAGCCATCGCCAAGCATGCCAAAAAACCGTTGGACACCCACCTCATGATTGTTGACCCAGACCGATACATCAAAGCCTTTGGCGATTTGGGCGTAAACCATTTGACCGTTCATTACGAAGCATGTCCCCATTTGCACAGAACCCTGCAAGCTATAAAAGTTGAAGGGATGAAGGCTGGGGTGGCCATCAACCCGCACACTTCCATAAAACTATTGGAAGACACCATACAGGATATTGACATTGTAATCGTAATGAGCGTAAATCCGGGCTTTGGAGGTCAATCTTTTATTGAGAACACCTATCAAAAAGTGGCCGACCTCAAAGAATTGATAAATCGTAAAAATGCGAAAACCTTGATTGAGATTGATGGGGGCGTTAATGCAGGTAATGCCAAAAAATTAATCCATCATGGTGCGGACGTTTTGGTCGCTGGCAGTTTTGTTTTTAAAAGTGCCAACCCAGCCAAAACCATTAAAAAATTAAAAGAAGAAATAGCATAATGCAGGAATTTGATGTTGTCATCATAGGAGGCGGCCCTATTGGGATCGCCTGTGGTTTGGAAGCAAAAAAACAAGGGCTTTCCTATGTCATTATTGAAAAAGGGCCCATTGTAAATTCGCTGTTCAACTATCCTGTAAACATGCAGTTTTTCTCATCATCCGAAAAGTTGGAGATAGACGGGATTCCCTTCATTAGCAAAGAGGCCAAGCCCAAACGTAACGAGGCCTTGGAGTATTACCGAAGAATCGTGACCTCGAATCAATTGAACATTCATCTTTTTGAAAAGGTCATCGACACCGAAAAGCAAGGGGATATTTTTTCTGTAAGAACCGATAAAGATGAGTATAGGGCCAAAAACGTAGTGGTGGCCACGGGATTTTACGACTTGCCCAACAACATGAATGTCCCCGGTGAAGATTTACCCAAAGTATCCCATTATTACAAAGACCCTCACTTTTACGCCAGTCAAAAATTGGTGGTGGTCGGCGCAAGTAATTCGGCCATAGATGCCGCCTTGGAGTGTTGGCGCAAAGGTGCCGAGGTAAGTTTGGTGATCCGAGGCCCAGAGGTGGGGCCTCGAGTAAAATATTGGGTTCGCCCCGATATCATCAACCGAATTGAGGAAGGCAGCATTCAAGCCTTTTACAATTCCACGGTCAAGGAGATCAAACCAAACGAAATCATCATCAATACCCCAGAAGGTGAAGTTACCATGGAAAACGATTTTGTATTGGCCCTAACAGGGTACATGCCCAACTTTGCCTTTTTGGAAAAACTCGGCATACAACTTTCCAACGACCCAAAAAGATTGCCCACCTACGACCCGGAAACCATGGAGACCAATATTGATGGATTGTTTTTGGCAGGAGTAATCTGTGGCGGTATGGAAACCCACAAATGGTTTATCGAAAACTCCCGGATTCATGCCCCTATTATTATGAGGACCGTAAAAAATAAATTACAATTGGCAGAAAAGAAGTCTTAATCCAAAAATCATTACCATGGGCTTTTACACCTTTGAAGCAGAACGATTGGACGGCACCTTGGAGTCCATGGAAAAGTACAAGGGCAAAACCGTTGTTGTGGTCAATACAGCCAGTAAATGTGGGTTAACACCACAATACGAAGGGCTGGAGGCACTCTACAAAGAGTACAAAGAAAAGGGACTGGTTATTTTGGGATTTCCCTGCAATCAATTTGGAAACCAAGAACCCGGCAATGCCGATGATATTCAGGAATTTTGCCAAGTGAACTATGGCGTTGGTTTTCCCATGTTTGCCAAAATCGATGTCAACGGTAGGAGTGCCCATCCAATTTTCAAGTACCTCAAATCGGAATTAGGCAGTTTGTTGGGAGGAAAAATTAAATGGAACTTCACCAAATTTGTGATTGATAAAACGGGAAAGCCTGTAAAAAGATTTGGATCTACGAAACAGCCAGAAGCCATGGAAAGCTACCTTAAAAGCATACTCTAAAACTTTAATTGCGCCTGTAAGGCACCTGTTTGTTTGAGCATGGCCCTGCCATCCTTAAAACTTAAATAAGAATGTCCCGCCCTTTTGTTAAGGATGCTGATTTCGCACAACATGCCCCAATGCCGGGCAACTTCTCGCCAAGCCCATAACAATGAGTGTTTGGGGTCGTAAATATGGGTAGCCTCCCCCCCTGCACCATTCACCTCGATAATGCTAAAGTTTTTTCCTTGACAAAGCTCCTCGAAAGAGTTGTAAAGTACATCCAATCTACCGTAATGGAAACCGTTCATCTGGGAACATACCTTATCAATGGTTTGCACTAAATCATCATTGATTTTATGGCTTATGTCCACAAACTTGGCCCCTCGGGTATGGCTTCCGTAGGGTACTAGAACAAATTCTTCTCCCAAATCCAAAATCTGTTGAAGCCGGTCACCAAACTTTTGTTCCAACACCTTTAATTGTAGATGGCTTCGTGGGTTCTTTTTGATAAGCTGCACCATTGTACTTGTACCATCACCCGTAATGGACAAAAATTCCTTGGAAACGATCCCGGTAATTTTGCCCTGTTTTTCCCCTGGTTTGCTAACATAGAATATGCCCACTTCTTTTTGATATGGAATAAGTTCCTGCACCAAAAAATGGGAAGGGCTCCAACGCGCATAGTTCTGGAACTCATCTTTATCATGAATTTTTTCAACACCAAAGGCTTTCATACCAATATCGGGCTTTGCAATAAATGGAAAGTCGATGCCCGTAGACAAAACATGCCCCAAGACCGATTTAGCAACCCCATCCTTCCCAATAAATAGGGTTTTGGGAATAAATTGATCGGGAATCATATTATAGATATCCATTTTGGATACCATGGCCATGCCCCCGTTCTTCATTCCAGGGTTGGCTGCATTGAAAAAGAAAATGGACCGTGCTTTAATCGAAAAAAACAACCAAACGGGAAACATGGGATAATAAATCATCCAAAAAGGCCAATACTCCCAATGGGTTATCCGATGCCATATCAGTTTAAGGGAGCCCATGATTGTTAAATAGTAAGTTGACTTGGCGAAAATGGTATTTCAAAAAATTTATCGTTCAACAAATCCAAATGACGCATCACAATTTCCCTGTCATCCAAAACAGCCTGGGTTACGCTAAAGGTCTTTAATCCGGATTCGCGATCAATGATAAAACCGTTCTCAAAATCATCATGGCTGTTTGAATGAAAATCGATTACCTCGGGGGCTGTTACCTCCAAATTATCATCCATAAACTTTTGAAACAAGTTGCTCCTGTGTTCGATCACTTGATCGTTGTAAAGTGTGGCAGAGGACCAAATATGGTTTTTAGTTTTATCCAAAGGCCTAAAATATTTCTGATGGCCATCCCACCTGAACTCCAACAACCTGGTGGTGAAGAGGACCAAAGTGAAGGGTTCAATATGGTACAACTCCGTCGTTAAAAGCAAATCAAAGGGGTTTTTGGAAGAAATCACATCCAAAAGCACCAATCCCCGACTTTTGGAGTAATTCCCCGTAGGTGCGTGGTTTACAAAACCTCCATTGAGTAAAACGGCCACCGAACCGTTTTCGTTCAGGGCAAACCAGCTACCCCCAGCTTTTGCGTCCTTTGGAAAGAGAACTTTAACCGAACCTATGGTTTCTTCCCTGGGTTCCATCGCCAAAGGTCGAGAGACATGCTCATCACGGTTCGAGGTGATGATATATTGCCCGCCCCTAGAAATAAAGCTTACTGTGCACATGCTCTTCTATATTGTATGGTAGAGGGCGCCACTCCAAAAGATGCTGGAATTTCTTGGGTGGAAAAGTGTCTAATCCCCACTTTGATCAATGCCTGATGGTGAATCGTATGTTCCAAATTGTACATAACCTCTCTAAAATAATTTGAATCGAGTTGATTCTCCTCACCACCCAGTTCATAGTTCACCTTGATTGCCTTATTTGGTTTCTCCAAATGCTCTTGGATAAAGGTCAACCGTTCCAGGGCAAGCACCAAATCCTCTTCAATCTTTAGATTGCGCTCCCTTCGATCGTATGAAACATTGGCAATATCGTATCCTTTGATCAAACAAAGGTAAAGCTCGATAATATGCCTTGTGTGCTGACCTATGCTGGCGTTGGAAAGGATTTTACAAGACTGGGAATAACAATCTTTGGGCAACTCCGACAGCACTTTTTTGAACTGCTCCAAGGTTTCCAAGGAAGATTTGAACATGGCGTTTGGTTATTTGGTTTCGGATTATTGATGAAATTGAGTATAAGATAGAAAGAATATTCAAATTTTTATTTTCTCCCAGTTTTTATCCGCTTGGGATTTGGGTTTGTTCAGGGATCCGTTCGGCCAAAATTGCAATGTGTTGTTTTTGCCCTGATTGTAAAATAGATAAAGTTTGCCATTCCTTATTTTATACGTTTCTGGATTTACATCGACCTTTTTGGCAGTTATGGCAACCGCGTAGGTGCAATAGGCAAAAAAGCATCGGGGTTGGCAACAAACGACTCCAAATTTGTCCTGTTCAAAAACTTGTACTTTACCCATCAAACACTTGGGCAAACTCTTCTTTCCCTTCTCGTGGATTCTTGTCAAAATAGGAAACCACATCATAACCATTGGCTGCGTAGCCCTTTTTTGTATTGTAATCTATGCTTTGGGAATAGCTCCAAGCACCAAACACTAAAAAAAGAACTACTAAAATTTTGTACATATCATCTAATTGGTCATCCAAAATAAAGTGGAAAGCATCCTAAATCGATTGGTTTAGTCAAGAACCAAGGCGATTCCTTTCAATTTAGATTGTAATTCATCGAGGTTTTTTGAATTACATCTAATCATTGTTAGTTCCCAGAGGTTAATGGTACTAATGACATACCTTGAACGTTTATTGTTTATACCAAAATTATGATTCCGTCTTCCCAAAGGACGGTTTCCATAAAACCTACTTTATGCGCCAGATAATCCCACAAATATGGGTATATGTTTTATTACTGTCCCCCCTTGTTTCCAAGGCACAATTTGATCAAACTGACTTTAATGGCGAAGCTATTTCGCTTCGCTCCGAAACAACTGTTTTATTGGCAGGTCAAAAGGAATACAGTTTTGATGAAATCAGAAACAATCCGAATCTGGAGTTTGTCCCCCTATCGAGCTTAAAGGAAAACCTTGGTTTTTCCAACGACCATTACTGGATGACATTTAGCTTGGAAAACAGGTCATCAAAGTTTAAACAGTATTATCTGGAAACCGCACGGCCCATTACGGATATTGTCAATTTATATCTTGTGGATGGCAACGGCAAGGTGGAGCAACAATACAGTGGCGATAAAATGCCGTTTGCCTCCAAAACCATACAGCATAGGAAATCAATTTTTGACATTGGGCTTGAACCCAACCAAAAAATACAGGGATATATCCACCTAAAAAGCGATGGAGAGGTCGTGATGTTACCGATGCGATTGTACCCAGAGACCAATTTTTTTGTCCTAACCTATAAAGAGCAGGTGTTTTACGGTTTCTTTTATGGCATTTTGATCTTGGCCTGTCTCATTTATCTATTTTTCTTCTTTGCCTTAAAAGATAAGGCATTTGTTTACTATGCCCTTTACGTCCTATTTATTGCCTTGATGCAATTTTCCTTGGATGGGTTTTTCCACCAATATCTCACACCACAGGGCGGTTGGCTCTCCAATAGGGCGGTATTGCTCACTGCCTTTGTATCCCTGTTCTTTTTTGGAAGGTATGGCGACACCTTTCTCGGCTTAAAGAAAAACAGCCCCCTATTGCATAAAACAAACAAGTTTTTTGGTTTTGCCATAATGGTCGGGGTAGCTGCGCTGGCCCTAAGTCCATCTTTCGAATACTGCTATCCGCTTGCCAACGCCATTGGAATTTTGGTACTATTACATATGATAGCATCTATTGTAGTAATGAAGCTAAAAAAGATCAAGGTAGACCCTTATTTTATCATTGGTATCTCCTTTTTGGTCTTAGGATTTATCGTGTTTATTCTCAACAACTTCAACACCATCCCAAATTCATTCTTTACCGACAACGGGGCAAAATTCGGTATTGGCTTGGAGATTGTCTTTCTATCCATTTCCATGATCAACAGGATTCGTGACCTTAGGATGGAAAATGAACAAAATCAAATGCTGGCCCTTCAACGAGCGGAGGATATGAACGAAATAAAATCATCCTTCCTCTCCAATATTAGCCACGAACTTCGGACACCGCTCAACTTGATTATGGGTGTCGCAACCTCACTGCAGGAGAATAAGGAAAAAGAAAATCTGGAAGAGAAGTGTAAAATGCTATTGAGCTCCTCAAAAAACTTATTGGGGTACATTGAGGATATACTGGATTTTACTGAAATTGAAAAAGGCGATCAAGACTTAAAAGAGGTTTCCTTCAATCTAAAATCAACCCTATCCAAGGTTATCAACCTACAAGAAAAAAAGGCCAAGGCCAAAGGTTTGGACTTCAATACCTCAATCTCAAGTGCTATACCAACACAAATTGTCGGAGACAAAGGGAAGCTCGTCCAGATCCTTAATCATACCCTGGACAACGCCATTAAGTTCACCAATCAAGGGAGCGTGGCCATTGATATCGATTGCAAAAAAGATAATGACCGTGCCATCTTAAGTTTTACAATAAAGGATACGGGCATTGGCATCTCCAAAGAAAAGATGAGTACCATATATGAATCCTTTACCAAAAAATCCTTTAGGGATAAACGGGAATTCAGTGGTTTGGGATTAGGCCTGTACATCGTAAAAACGTATGTTGACCTACAAAAAGGAACCGTCAACCTTAAAAACAATGCAAACCAAGGTACTATTTGTGAATTAAGTCTAGGTTTTGAGATTGACGAAGACCAAGCCCTGGCAAGCGAAAAATCAACAACAGCCCCATCCGATATTACTATGGAAACTGGTAACATCCTTTATGTAGAGGACAATAAAATGAACCAGACCGTGGTGAAACTACTGTTCAAAAAGAATTGGGGCAATGCAAAGCTTACGATAGCCAACCACGGAAAAGAAGCACTGGAAATAATGAAGGAAAAGCATTTTGATCTTATTTTGATGGATTTGCAAATGCCAGAAATGGATGGATTTGAAACAACATCAATCATAAGGAACGGGGAAGCTGACTGCGACCCCCAGATTCCCATAATTGTGCTTACCGCGGACAATACCAGCCAAACAAGAAAGAAAATTTTTGAACTAGGCGCCAACGACCTTGTAACCAAACCGGTAAATGGTCCCCTTCTCTTTGCTAAAATGAGCAAGAACGCACCAACCAAAAAAATCAGTAACGTTGCTTGATTTAGACCCGACACAGAAGATATTGTGTCCGTTGTGACCCAGGAAGGATTCGAACCCCATCCGCTAGCCCCTAAGTTTATTGACTTATGCCTTGCCTATGTTGAGTAACTAACCGAATTACAGACCACTATGAGCAATCTCCTTTCGTATAAGCCAAAATTAATCAATAATAATCAAATAGGGTTAAATATCTATCCACGTAAACTGTTAATCGTTTAGTTGAACTTTGGGCATCGTATGGTTTAACTGCCAAGAATAGGTTTTTGGTTAAGAAACAGGACTGGTGCTTTTCTGCTATTAAATTCCGATTACGTATGAAGTTATGGATTTTATGTGTTTTACAAATATTTATGAAGGTGGCTTGCATCGGAAAATCCCCAGTTAAGTGCTACGGTCTCTTGGGTCAGATTAGAATTTTTTAGCTGAAAAGAGGCTCCCTTTACTCGATATTGCAATGCAAAATCAGAAAAGGTCGAACCCATTAGATCTTTGAACAAAGCCGTGAATTTAGTTACGGACATGCGGCAGGCCAAAGCTGCCTCTTTGGTGGTTATGAGCCTTTTTTCTTCAAAAATCAAGCGTAAGGCTCCTTGAATGAAGACTCTATGCCCATGATTTGATTTTTGCAAGGGAACTTTCCATTCTTCCATGAGGGAAAGCAACAATTCAAATAAATATATTTTGGCCCAGTCCGCATCATATTTTTTGGAAAACCTTTGTTGGACTTTTTTTGCCAGATTCTTTATTTCGTCCTTCAAATTTGCTGCTGTCCTAGGTCTATCCATTGGTGGAACCATAAATGTTGAAGTCATATCCCTATCTAAAAAAAGTGTGGTTGCCAAATATCTTGGGTCGATAACAAATACAGCCACCTCACAAGGTGCCTCCAGTATTTCAAAACCATGTGGTTCCCACATATTGCAAAACCAAACCTCCCCTGGCCCTATTTCTATATCGTATCCTAGGTAGGAGCGTTTCATTTTACCTTTCAATACTACTCCCAGTTCGAATTCATAATGCATGTCAAACCAACCTTCTTCCCTGTTTTCATGCCTGTTCAACAAGATTTGGATGGGCTTGTTATCGTCAAGTTCAAAATAAAAGCGTTTAAAATCATCTATCTGTGCTCCTTTTATCATATCCTTTCATGATTTTACAAAAAATATGAAGTAATTTACAAAAAGACACATATAAGAATTGACCATATTTGAAATTAAACTTCAATCAAGGCAATTACAATTTGTTCTTGGGAATGAGTTTATCACTACTGATTAGAAACTCGGACACACAGTAAACCGGAAAATCGAGGTTGTTTTTTGAACGGATTTATTAGTTAGGCACATCTGGTTTATTAACAATCAAATGGAGCATTTCTTAATTATGAATTTTTATGGAACATTTTGATGCCATCGTTATAGGGTCGGGAATATCTGGGGGCTGGGCCGCCAAAGAACTTTGCGAACAAGGTCTAAAAACACTGGTACTGGAAAGGGGTAGGGATGTAGAACATATCAAAGATTACCCTACCATGACCATGAACCCTTGGGATTTTGAACACAGGGGGCAAATGACTAAAAAGTTCCAAGAAGAAAATCCGCTAATTACCAAAGCATCTGGATTTGGCGAAGACACGGCCCATTTTTTTATAAAGGATGTGGACCACCCCTATGTGCAGGAAAAACCATTCGACTGGATACGAGGGTATCAAGTTGGCGGCAAATCCCTGATTTGGGGAAGGGCCTGTCAACGTTGGAGCGATTACGAGTTCAAAGCACCTGAAAAGTACAATTATGGGATAGGTTGGCCCATTGATTATAATGATATTGCCCCATGGTACTCCCATGTGGAGAAATTCATTGGCGTATGTGGTAATAAGGATGGTATTGAGTCCATGCCAGATGGGGAATTTTTGCCCCCCTTCGAACTGAACTGCGTTGAGGAACACATGAAAAGTACACTCGAAGAACATTTCCCTGGAAGATATTTGGTTCAAGGAAGATGGGCACATCTCAGTGAACCAGAACAAACCCATTTGGACCAAGGTAGGGGCAAGTGCCTTTGTCGCAACAAGTGTATGAGAGGATGTCCGTTCGGAGGGTACTTCAGTTCTAACACCTCCACATTGCCCTGGGCCGAAAAAACAGAAAACCTTACGATAAGACCCTTTTCAGTGGTACATTCCATCGTTTATGATGAAGATTCGGGAAAGGCTTCAGGTGTCAAGGTCATTGACACCAACACCAAAGAAGAGTTTATCTTCAGTGCCAGAATTATTTTTGTCAACGCATCGGCACTCAATTCCAATTTGATTTTACTCAACTCCAAATCAAATCGTTTTCCCAATGGTCTGGGCAACGATTATGACTTATTGGGAAGATATATTGGGTTTCATATTTATAGGGCAGGTGCAGGCGGAAAAATCAGCGGATATGAGGACAAATATTATTATGGTTCAAGACCATCCGAATGTATTATTGCCAATTATCGTAATCTAAAGGAACAGGATACCGATTTTCTTGGTGGATATACCATTTTTACAGGAGCTTATCGGAACAGGGCCGAAGAAATCCCAGACGAAACACCTCAACTTGGTGCAGCTTTTAAGCATAAACTAAGTAAACCTGGAAACTGGCAAATCTATATGTACATGCAGGGCGAAACTATCCCAAAAGCATCAAACAGAGTTTACTTGAGTCCAGATAAGACAGATGATTGGGGTATTCCTTTGCTAGTCACAGATGTTGGTTATGATGAAAATGATGAGAAAATGATCAATGATTTTCTTGTGGAAAGTCGTCGCATGCTTGAAAAAATAGGTTGTACCAATATAGTTACACAGGACAACAACCAGGCTCCTGGGTTGGATATCCATGAAATGGGGGGTGTACGAATGGGAAAAGACCCCAAGACCTCTCTTTTGAATGAATACAACCAGATGCATGGATGCAAAAATGTATTTGTGACCGATGGCGCTTGTATGACCAGTACGGGCAATCAAAGTCCATCCATTTTGTATATGGCACTTACAGCGCGGGCGGCAACCTATGCAGCAGCCCAGTTTAAAAAAGGTTTACTATAATAAATTTAGAATATGGACAAAAAAGTCGGAGTGGGACTCGTCGGTTCTCAATTCATATCAAGTATACATGCCGATGCCTTGAGCAGGGTATCGGATGCAGAGATTTTAGCGGTAATGTCACCAACAAAAGGCCATGCCGAAAACTTTGCCAAAAAGTTCAACATTCCCAATCATTTTACCGATTTGGATGAAATGCTGGCAATGCCACAAATAGATATGGTGGTCATTGGCGCACCCAACTATCTGCATTGCGATATTACTTTAAAAATAGCAAAGGCAGGCAAACATGTAGTGGTTGAAAAGCCCTTGTGCATGAACCTTAAGGAAGCCGATTCGATGATCGATGCCTGCAAACAGGCCAATGTCAAGCTCATGTATGCCGAAGAACTTTGTTTTGCTCCCAAATATGTTCGTTTAAAGGCTTTGTTGGACGAAGGGGCCCTTGGAGACCCCGTACTTTTTAAACAATCCGAAAAACACGACGGGCCCCATGCCGACCACTTTTGGGATATTGAACGTTCTGGAGGTGGAGTAACCATGGACATGGGCTGCCATGCCATCCAATTCTTTAGATGGTTGCATCCCAAAAAAAATATAAAATCGGTGTATGCACAAATGATGACCAGTGTGCACGGCGATAAAACAGAAGGTGAGGACAACTCCATTATTATTCTGGAGTTCGAAGATGGTGTAACGGCTGTCATGGAAGAAAGTTGGACCAAACTTGGTGGTATGGACGACAAGGCCGAAATACATGGCTCTGAAGGGGTTGCCTATGCAGATATACTCCAAGGCAACTCCATCCAAACATACAGCAGCAAAGGAGTGGGCTATGCGGTGGAAAAGGCGGGGAACACCATTGGATGGAGCTACACGATGTTTGAAGAGAGTTGGAACTATGGCTTTCCGCAGGAATTTGAACATTTTGTGGATTGTGTCAAAAATGACAAAAAACCCTTGGTGACAGGGGAAGACGGTAAAGCTGTACTGGAAGTGATACTTGCTGCCTATGAATCGGCGGGCACAGGAAAAAAAGTGCAGCTTCCCTTCAAGTCAAATGTGGACAAACCCTATAAATTGTGGAAGAAGGTAAAGTAGTTACATTCTTGTTATTCTAAACAAATCAAAAACATGGAAAGAAGAAATGCCTTAAAACTTACGGCCACCATTCTGGGAGGAAGTGTCATAGGAGCCCAATTCTTTTTGTCGGGCTGTGTTGTGCCCCCCAAGAAAAGGTCTGAAATGGTGACCAATGACGATGTTCACTTTCTTGATGAAATAGGCGAAACCATTCTTCCTGACACAGACGAGTCCCCTGGGGCAAAGGCAGCTCATATTGGAGCATTTATGAAAACAATCGTAAATGACTGTTATAGCAAAGGTGAAGCCTTAATCTTTATCAGTGGTTTGGATAAAATCGAGGAAAGATCCATTGATGGATTTCGAGAATCATTTCTCTCTTTATCGAATGAAAAAAAACTAAATCTACTTACCCAATTTGATGAGGAGGCCAAAAAAGCCACATCTTTGGAGAAGCCCCATTTTTTCACCATGCTCAAAGAGCTTACCGTTTGGGGTTATTTTACTTCTGAGATTGGTGCGACCCAAGCCCTTCGTTACAATCCAGTTCCCGGTAGATTTGAAGGCTGCATTCCCTATACAGATGAAAGCGCTTGGATATCATGAACAACCAATTCTTTGAAGACTATGAAGCGATGAGCGCACATGCGGGCCATATTGTACTCTCAGAACTTAAAAGGAAAGAAAACCTTCGTATTTGTGCAGCTACCGGAAACTCCCCGACAGGGACCTACGAGTTTTTGGCAAGGCAATATTTGAATCGGCCAGAGCTTTTCAAAAAGCTCCATATTGTAAAATTGGATGAATGGGGCGGGCTGCCCGATACACACCCAGGCTCTTGTGAGTATTATTTACAGGAACACCTTCTAAGTCCCTTACATATTCCCAATGATCGATACACTGGTTTTATCACCAACCCACAAAATGCTTCGAAAGAATGTAAAAGGATTCAACAAAAGATTGAAAATGATGGTTTAATCGATTTGTGTATTTTGGGATTGGGGAAGAACGGACATATTGGCTTTAATGAGCCTGATCACCACTTGCAGCCATTTTGCCATGTGGCTCAACTTTCGGAGGCATCACAAAGGCATGGTATGGTCAAGGATTTGGATATAAAACCATCGTTCGGAATGACGCTGGGTATGCAAAACATCCTCTCTGCCAAAAGAATAATCCTCTTGATTTATGGAACGGGCAAAGAAGAAGTACGCTCCAAACTGAAGAAAAAAAACATAACTACCCAATTGCCTGCTACTTTCTTATGGCTTCACCCCAAGGTTGATTGTTTGCAAGTAAAAAGTACCTAGTGGCCCATGAAGGGTTTGGATTGAATCGTTTATTTGAACTTTGTTTCAACTTCAGTTATTAATAGTTACACGTATTTAATCCATTTTAATTGCCTAACAAATGCTCCGAACAAACGAATTTTACCTGCGAAAGTCAAATACCAAGTGTCTTTAATATAGTCAATTACAACCTTATTCGGTTAACACTTTCAAAATAAAATTTTACTAACCGAATTACAAACCAAAAAAGGTCAAATCAAACCATATCATATGATAGCTCAAAAAAGTCAAAACCTTGCAAATCAAAAAGATATGCAAGGTTTTATTTAAACTTAAAAAGTGACCCAGGGAGGATTCGAACCCCCAACCCTCAGAGCCGAAATCTGATATTCTATCCAGTTGAACTACTGGGCCATTTACTATTTATTATGAACTCAATTTTGCTTTGACGATGGCAGAAATGGTCTTCCCGTCGGCCTGTCCGGCCAATTTTTTGGAAACAATTCCCATTACCTTGCCCATGTCTTTCATACCCGAAGCACCAACAGAGTCAATAGCCATTACAACTACTTTTTCTATTTCTTCTTCGGTAAGTTGCTCTGGCAAAAACTTTTCGATAACGGCCACTTGTGCCAGTTCGGGTTCCGCCAAGTCCCCACGGCCCTGTTCTTGGTAAATCGCCGCACTGTCCTTGCGTTGCTTTACCAATTTTTGAACCAGTTTAATTTCGTCTTCCTCGGACAATTCAGCACCACCACCCTTATCGGTCTTTGCCAACAAGATAGCAGACTTAACTGCTCGCAATGATTCCAAGGCAACGGTATCTTTTGCCTTCATCGCGGCCTTCATTTCTGTCATCACCTTTTCTTGCAAACCCATGTGTTCTGATTTAGTTCGCGAAGATAAAAAATAAACCCGTAAGTTTCGCTACTTCCGGGTTTATGCTTTCCATTTAAATGGACATTAATTTAAACACTACTAATCAACATTATCGTGCAAAAAAGAGTTGTTGGAACGCAATTGCAAATCATCATTGCTGTCCTCACCCAATGATGTTCTTGACACCTTTTGCTCCCTTGGAACATCGTTTAGGTCCACTCCTTGGCGTTTGTATGCCGGCTCTTTTTCAATATCGTCTATACTGTTCCTATTATTCTGGAACTTGTAGTTGAAGTTTTTCAACTTTCTTCTGCGCTCATCTGCACGATCCTTCAAAATATCGCTGATGGAACTGTTCATTGGGTCCAGATTATTGATGGTATCTTCGTTTTGTCCAGAACCTTCAATTTTTCCTTCAGCCTTTTTTACGGTTTTCCTCTCAAAAACAAGTTCGTTCTCCACCAGTTTTGGCTCATGGGTTTCCGCTTTGGATTTGGCCCCTGTCAATTTGTTTTCCAACTCCATGTACTCTTGTAGGTCGTATCGGGTCTCACCTTCTTTCTTATATTCCAAAACGGGCTTAACCTCCACATAATCGTTCACTTCCACATCCCCGATACCATCATCCAAGTTAAAGGTTACCGTATGTTCTTTTTCCTCCTCTTCCTCTTCAGGTTGACTGTTCAAGGGCATATCAAAGCTTAAGGTGAACTGGTCCTCACTGCTCTTAGGAGATACTTCTTCAGCATCTTCTACATCAATATTGTTGATTACATTTTTAGCTTCAATGATCACAAAATCATCCTCTACCGGTTCGGCAACCACTTCCTCGTAAAACACATTGAAGTTTCGGATATAGTTGGTCGTTGGGATCAATTCTGGATTCTTGGCCTGCATTTTTGGGGAGGCGTCTTCTTTTCCATCCTCCATATCCAATGTATGCTTCACTACCGTTGGTTCTGGCTCAGGTGCTGGTTCTGGTTCTGGTTCAGCAACCGTTCTTTTTTCCGCTTTAACTTGCTGTACCGATGTAGCTTCGGGAGTTAGGTCTTGTTCTGCTGTTTGCTCATCTTCCAAGGTGTAAAATACCTTTTTGGACTCCGTATTTACAATATTATCCTGCTGATCCACATTAAAACCTGTGGCAATCACCGTTACAGCAATGGCTTCACCTAGATTTTCATCTTCACCTACCCCCATAATGATGTTGGCTCCATGACCGGCCTCAATCTGGATATGATCGTTGATTTCCCCGATTTCGTCAATGGTGATCTCTTGGGAACCGGAAACAATGAGCAACAATACGTTTTTGGCTCCATTGATTTTGTTATCGTTCAGCAATGGGGAATCCAATGCCTTCATAATGGCTTCGGTAGCCCTTGCCGAGCCTGAAGCTGCCGCCGACCCCATAATGGCCGTTCCGCTATTGGAAAGTACGGTCTTGGCATCCCTAAGGTCAATATTCTGTGTGTAGTGGTGGGTAATTACCTCTGCGATACCTCTTGCCGCAGTGGCCAATACCTCATCCGCCTTAGAGAAACCGGCCTTAAACCCAAGATTACCGTATACTTCCCTAAGTTTGTTGTTGTTGATTACAATTAATGAATCCACGTTGGCACGCAGTTTCTCGATCCCAATCTGGGCCTGTTTGTTACGCATGGCACCTTCAAACTGGAAAGGCATGGTAACAATGCCTACCGTAAGAACATCCATTTCCTTGGCTATCTTAGCAATAACAGGGGCTGCTCCAGTACCGGTCCCCCCGCCCATTCCTGCGGTAATGAATGCCATTTTGGTGTTGTTGTCCAGCATAGCCTTTAAATCTTCCATGCTTTCCAAGGCTGCCTGCTCTCCAACCTCGGGGTTGGCTCCCGCACCCAATCCTTCGGTAAGGGTTACCCCCAATTGAATTTTGTTGGATACCGGGCTGTTTTGCAAGGCCTGTGCATCGGTGTTGCAGATTACAAAATCCACTCCATTGATACCGGCCTGAAACATGTGATTGATAGCGTTGCTTCCTCCACCGCCTACGCCGATAACTTTAATTACGTTGCTTTTGTTCTTGGGCAAATCAAAAGCTATGTTGTCAAATTCAGTGTTCTTACTCATGACAGTTTTGTGTTTCTCTTATGAGGTTATTATTCTGCATTGTCCAAAAAGTCCTTCAACTTTTCTGACCATTTGTCAAAAATGGATTTTCTCTCCGTATGCGGAGCCCCATTTGTTTTGGCTCCCATATCGTGTTCTTGGCCTACCAAAACCTCTTCTTCGTGCATCTCTTCTTGATCCACTATGCGGTTTTTCTTTTTGGCCTCCAAGGAATTCATAAGCAATCCAACAGCAGTTGCGTATAATGGACTGGCAACTTCCTCATCGGAGTCACCTGCAAGGTGCTCATTGGGGTAGCCGATTCTTGTATCCATACCGGTAATGTATTCCACCAATTGCTTTAAATGCTTCAGTTGGCTTCCCCCTCCGGTAAGGACAATTCCTGCGATCAATTTTTTCTTTTGTTCCTCGTGCCCATAGTTCTTAATCTCCACATACACTTGTTCCACAATCTCCACGACACGGGCGTGAATGATCTTGGAAAGGTTTTTTAAGGTGATTTCTTTGGGTTCACGGCCCCTTAACCCAGGAATGGACACAATTTCGTTGTCCTTGTTCTCTCCCGGCCAAGCGGAACCAAATTTTATCTTTAACAACTCAGCTTGCTTCTCGATGATGGAGCAGCCTTCTTTGATGTCTTCCGTTATCACGTTGCCTCCAAATGGAATGACGGAGGTATGACGGATGATTCCATCCTTGAAAATGGCAAGGTCTGTGGTTCCACCTCCTATATCGATCAAAGCAACACCGGCTTCTTTTTCTTCCTGACTCAACACTGCATCGGCCGAGGCCAAGGGTTCCAAAGTGATGTTTCCTAAATCCAATCCGGCACTTTTGATGCATCTCCCGATATTTTTTATGGATGACACCTGCCCCACCACCACATGAAAGTTGGCTTCCAATCGACCGCCGTACATGCCCACGGGTTCCTTGATCTCGGATTGCCCGTCCACTTTGTACTCCTGTGGCAATACATGGATAATTTCCTCACCGGGAAGCATCACCAATTTGTACACTTGGTTGCACAGTTTGTCCAGATCTTCATTATCAATTACCTCTTCGGAATTGGGTCGGGTTATGTAATCGCTGTGGTGCAGGCTTCGAATATGCTGACCCGCAATACCCACAACCACGGAACCGATTTTTAGGCCCGAATTCAACTCGGCTTGTTCCACCGCTTGCTGAATGGACGAAATAGTCTGTGTGATATTGTTGACCACCCCACGGTGAACACCCAAACTTTTAGATCGTCCGGTGCCTAAAACCTCTATTTTTCCATACTCATTTTCCCTACCGATGATCGCTACGATCTTGGTAGTCCCAATATCCAACCCAACTGAATAATTACCTTGTTCCATACTTTATATTTTGGTGCAAACCACTTGATTGTTGAACTCCAAACTAACTGTTGCATAATCTTCCAAGGAGTTGTCCTTGGCCGCCTTTGCATAAAAGGCCATAAAATTTTTGAACTTTTTGTTCAAATTGTCCACTCCGCCCAAATTCACCACAAAGTTTTCCATACGCAATTTGAGCTGATACTTTCCTTCGCTTTCAATATGTATGCCGATGACATTCTTCCTTAAAAAATCATCGTTGTTGATATAATCCAAAATCACATAGGCATCCTCAAGGGTTTTCCCTGTAATTTTTCCTGTAATTATCGGAACCCTTGCCGAATGGTGCTTGGATAAAGGCATACGTTCACCCAAATCATCCAAATAAAATTTGGAGACACTTTCCACTCTTCCTATTGGCTTTCGCTGAACGATCTTGGACACAAGCTCCCCGTTTACAGTAAGATAGACCTGGGCGTTTTTGACCATGTCATTGGATAGCACAATCTCCTCTATAGTATTCAAAACTAACTGTTCTTTGGGCGTATTTTCTAGGGCTCCGTAATTTTGTATTAACAATTTATTAACCGCATCTTCAGTTAAATACAAATTGTTTTCACCAACAAATTTTACCGTCACATTCTGGACTGTTCGCTGTTGATTTCTTTGTTCGGCAAAACCGTAAAACGCAACTACGGCCACCGACAAAAATGCCAATTTTATGTAATCCCAATTAATGCGCATGACTCAATACTTTTTTGATTTTTGGCACTTCCAGTCCAATATCCCCTGCACCAAGAGTAACCAAAACCCCTGATTTGCAGTTTCTTACCTCTTCCAACAATGCTGATTTAGAAATCAGCTTTTTATTGGGGTTCTCTATTTTTTCCAATAACCACTGTGAGGTTACCCCCTCAACCGGTTCTTCCCTTGCCGGGTAAATATCCAGCAGGATCACCTCATCAAAATCTGAAAGACTTGAAGCAAAATCATCCACAAAATCCTTTGTCCTTGAGAAAAGGTGTGGTTGAAAGATAACGGTCACTTTCTCACCTGCATGCATTTCCCGTATGGCTTGATGCACCGCACTGATCTCTGTTGGATGGTGGGCGTAATCATCTATAAACACAAAGTCCTTTTCCTTAATCTGATAGGAGAACCTACGCTGCACCCCTTTGAAGGTCCCCAAGGCTTTGGCTAGGCGTTGTGGCGAACAGCCAGTTTGTTCCGCCATCCCAAAAGCAGCCAATCCATTGAGCAAATTGTGCCTTCCGGGCTTATTGAACTTTACATTCTTGATTACCTCCGATGGTGTTATTAGATCAAATATGTAGGCGCCGTGTTCAATTTCAATATTTTCTATGCAGTAATCAGCTCCATCTTCAATGCCAAAGGTGGTGCCTTCCAAAGGAAGACCTTTGCGCACGAACAATTTTCCATTGGGCTTGATCCTACCTACAAACTCCCTAAAAGAGTGTTCCAATTCTTCTTTGGTGCCGTAAATATCCAAGTGATCGGCATCCATGGATGTTACACAAGCCACAGTTGGGGTCAAACGAAGGAACGAACGATCAAATTCATCAGCCTCCACCACCGAATATTCAGTGCCGTCCAACACAAAATTACTGTTGAAGTCCTCCGAAATCCCACCAAGGAAAGCGGTCAACGGCAATCCACATTCTTTGAGCAGATGTGCCAAAATGCAGGTGGTGGTGGTTTTACCGTGTGTACCCGCAACGGCCAAGCAAAAAGAATCCTTGGTAATAATCCCCAATACCTCGGAACGTTTTTTTAGATTGAATCCTTGGCTTTTGTAAAATTGAAATTCTGAATGTGAAGACGGTACGGCCGGCGTATACACCACCAAAGTGTTTGGATGTTTGAAAGTGTCCGAAATCAAATCGACATTGTCTTCAAAATGGACCGAAATGCCCTTTTCCATCAACCCATCGGTAATGGGTGTCGGGGTTCGGTCGTATCCGGCAACCTCCTTGCCCACAAATTTGAAATAGCGTGCCAGGGCGGACATACCTATGCCTCCTATGCCAATAAAATAAACGCTATGTACATCCTTCAAATTCACTTCAACAATTTTTCAATTTCATCCACAATATGCTCCGTTGCCTTGGGCATGGCCATTTTTTTAATGTTTTTTCCCAGTTTGTCCTGAGCCTCTTTCGAAGCCACTAAGTTTGAAAAACTGGTTTCAAATTCGGCATCCAACTCAACTTCCCGTAGCATAATGGCAGCATCCTTGACCACCAAAGCTTTTGCATTTTGGGTTTGATGATCTTCTGCCACGTTGGGCGATGGGATAAAAATCACCGGCTTGCCCACCAAACAGAGTTCCGAAACCGAACCTGCTCCCGCTCTGGATATAATCACATCTGCTGCCGCGTAGGCCAAATCCATTCGGTTTACAAAGGCCGATACCCTTACGGACCCGGAATCGTATTTTTTATACTCCTTATGATATAGTTTACCACACTGCCAAAGGACCTGAAATCCTTGCCCTGCAAAAAATTCGAGCTCTTTTTCAATCAACTGATTGATTCTTCGAGCCCCAAGGCTACCTCCCAAAACAAGAACTGTTTCTTTGTTTCCATCCAGTCCAAAAAAGTTGCTCGCTTCTTGCTTGTTTTCTTTTACATCCACCAAATCGGTTCGGATGGGATTTCCGGTCTTTACAATCTTTTCCTTTGGAAAAAAACGTTCCATACCATCGTATGCCACACAAATTTTTTCCGCTTTTCCCGCCAATAGCTTGTTGGTGATGCCCGCAAAGGAATTCTGTTCTTGCAGTACACAGGGAACACCCAAGCTTTCGGCCATTCGCAACAATGGCCCGCTCGCAAAACCTCCCGTGCCAATGGCGACATGGGGCTTAAATTGTTTCACTATTTTGCGCGCTTCTAACAAACTACTTATCAGTTTAAATGGAAACATGAGATTTTTCAATGTCAGTTTCCGTTGTATTCCACTTATCCACAAGCCTTTAATCTTATAACCGGCCTGCGGCACTTTTTCCATTTCCATTTTGTCCTTGGCTCCAACGAACAAAAATTCCGCATCAGGGTATCTTTTCTTCAGCTCGTTCGCAATGGCCACCGCAGGATAAATATGTCCTCCCGTTCCTCCTCCAGAAAGTATAAACCTATAGTTGTCCACTTAATACTTCTAAAGGGTTCGTTTCATCCATTCCGTGGGATTCCTCCTCCAAATTTTCTTTTCTATTGCTAGCACTTAGTACGATCCCAATTGCCATACAGGTCATCCAAATCGAGGTTCCTCCCATACTGATCAAAGGCAGCGGTTGCCCCGTAACCGGAAATAGCTGTACCACTACCGCCATATTGATGAAAGCTTGGAACACAATCGGCAATCCCACGCCTATCACCAGTAATTTTGAAAAAACCGTTTTGGACGAGTGTGCCACGACCACAATCCGAAATAACAGTAACAGATAGAAAAACAGCAATGCCCCTCCTCCCAACAAGCCATATTCCTCTATGATAATGGCAAAAATGAAATCCGACGTACTTTGGGACAACATATTCTTCATTACGCTCTTTCCTGCCCCCTTGCCCACTACGCCACCTTCGGCAACGGCAATCTGCGCCAAGGTCAGCTGGTGCAGATCATCTTTATCCGCTTGCTCTGGGTGGATAAAGGTTTCTATCCGTGATTTCCATGTCCCCGCCCTGGCCGGTAACACCTCGGGGGCCTTGAAAAGTACAAACAGGAACATGCCCGCAAATACAATCCCTGTTGCTACCATGGCGAACAAATATTTTAAAGGATACCCCCCCAAAAAACACAACACCAACACCATTAAACTGATAATGGCGGCGGTTGAAAAGTTTTCGGGCAAAATCAACAGAACCACAAGGGCGACAGGCAACCAAAGCGGTAAAATACTTTCCTTGAACGTGATTCTTGTATCCTTGATCTTGGTCAGGTACCTGGCAATCCAAATCATCAAGACCACTGCTGCCAAAGTTGATGTTTGAAAGTTTACACCCACCAATGGAATTTTAATCCAGCGGTTTGCGGTCACTCCACCAATGCGTGTTTCCACGGTCAGTGTGTAAATCAACAGTAATATTACAATGGGCATGGCAATTATGGACAGCCCTTTAAAGTAATGTGTAGGTATCTTGTGCACGGCATAAATAATGCCGAAGCCCAAGAACAAGAGCACAGCATGTTTTACCAAATGCCCCAAAGTGGTCCCATCGCCATTGACGTAGACCAAATTGGTACTGGCACTGTACACTGGCAAAAATGAGAAAAGGGCCAAGAGGGCCACTACGCCCCAAATGGCTTTATCACCTTTCAGATTTTTGAATATTGCCAACACGTTCTACAAATTTTTTATCGCGTTTTTAAATTGATCTCCCCGATCTTCATAATTTTTGAAAAGGTCGAAACTGGCACAGGCGGGCGACAACAAAACGGCGTCTCCCCGCTCGGCGATCTTATAGGCCACTTTTACAGCCTCCTCCATGGAATAGGTCTCGACCATAAGGTCGATAACGTTTCCGAAAGCATCCTTTAACTTGGAACTATCCGCTCCCAAGCAAACAATGGCCTTTACCTTTTCCCTTACCAATGGCATCAACTCGGAATAATCGTTTCCTTTATCCACGCCCCCTGCAATCCAAACAATGGGCTTTTTAATGCCATCCAAAGCATAAAAAGTGGCATTCACGTTGGTCGCCTTGGAGTCGTTGATGTATTCCACATGGTTGATCTTCAATACATTTTCCAATCTATGGGGTACCCCCTGAAAAGATTGGATACTCTGGCGAATTGTCTCTTTTCTGACCTTGACCAGCATGGCCGCCATACTAGCTGCCATTGTGTTCTTTACGTTGTGCTGCCCTTTTAAGGCCAAAATATCTTCACTCATTTCCAAGGTTTTATGTTCTAATTTTATTTTTATCGTTTTGTTTTCCAGCCAAGCTCCTTCTTCCAGTTTTCCTTTAACAGAAAAAGGAATCAATTTGGATTGAACAGGATGTTTCTTCAACCAATCCCCAATTACTTCATCATCGGCATCATAAATCAGGTAATCGTTCTTGTCCTGATTCATGGCTATTCTGAATTTGGATGCGATATAATTTTCAAACTTGTAATCATATCTATCCAAATGATCTGGTGTTATGTTGGTGATCACAGCGATATGTGGTTTAAAATCCACAATACCGTCCAACTGAAAGCTGCTTATTTCCAACACATAATGCTCAAAATCTTGCTCAGCCACCATTTTGGCATAGCTATCACCAATGTTTCCCGCCATGCCCGTATGCAATTCACCATCCTTTAAAAGATGGTAGGTAAGCATGGTGGTCGTTGTTTTTCCGTTGCTTCCGGTAATTCCGATCAGGGTGGCATCTGTATATCTTGATGCAAACTCTATTTCAGAAATCACCGGAACACCTCTTTCCACAAGTTTTTTCACCAATGGAACCGTATCCGGAATCCCGGGACTCTTCATCACCAGATCAGCATTCAGGATTTTAGCTTCGGTATGCTCACCGGACTCCCATTCAATCTCAAAATGTTCAAGAACTTTTTTGTATTTCTCTTTTATGTCGCCCTTGTCCGAAACAAAGACTTCAAATCCTTTTTGTTGCCCCAAAATGGCGGTTCCAACACCACTTTCTCCTCCTCCGAGTATCACCAATCGCCCCATCTATCGAATCTTTAGAGTGACAATACTGATGATTGCCAGCATAATTCCAATAATCCAAAAACGGGTCACTATTTTGCTCTCGTGATACAATTTTTTCTGATAGTGATGATGTAGGGGCGCCATTAAAAATATCCGTTTTCCTTCGCCATATTTCTTCTTTGTGTGCTTGAAATAGCCCACCTGCAACATCACGGACAGCGATTCCGCAAAGAAGATCCCGCATAAAATGGGAATCAACAATTCTTTCCTAACGATAATGGCAATAACTGCAATAACACCGCCAATGGTCAAGCTACCGGTATCTCCCATAAACACTTGGGCCGGATAGGTGTTGTACCATAAAAAACCGACCAGGGCACCCGCAAAGGCAGCTATAAAAACAACCAGCTCGCCTACACGCGGCAAATAGAAAATGTCCAAATAGTCCGAGAATTGTATATTGCCCGACACCCAGGCAAAGATCCCCAGAGTCAATACAATTATGGCCGATGACCCCGCCGCAAGGCCATCAATGCCATCCGTAAGGTTGGCCCCGTTGGAAACTGCGGTCACGATCAAAATTACCACAGGGATAAAGATGAGCCATGCATAATCTTCGGCCCCCTCACCAATCCAAGAGATAAAATCCGCGTAATCCAGTTCGTTATTCTTAAAAAAGGGAACATTGGTACGTACCGCTTTGGTTTCATCACCAAAAACCCTTTCTACTTTAAAATTTTCGGTTATGGTGGTCGAATCTTTTTCCTTAATGGTAACCGCTGGGTGAAAATACAGTGTCAATCCAACGATCAAACCCAATCCAACTTGCCCCATTACTTTAAATCCTCCCTTTAACCCTTGCTTATCTTTTTTAAAGGTTTTGATGTAGTCGTCTACAAATCCGATAATGCCCATCCAAATTGTCGTTACGATCAACAGGATGACATATATATTTTTGACATCAGCGAACAAAATCACGGGTAATAAGGTGGATATTATAATGATAAACCCTCCCATGGTAGGTGTTCCCGCTTTTTGCTTCTGTCCTTCCAAGCCAAGGTCGCGGATGCTTTCCCCAATCTGCTTTTTCTGAAGGAACAAGATGATTCGTTTTCCGTAGACCATGGCAATCAATAGCGAGAGCAATACGGACAAGGCAGCCCTGAACGTAAGGAACTGAAAAAGTCCCGCGCCCGGCAGTTGGTATTGTTTCTCTAAAAATTCGAACAAGTAGTATAACATGGACTACACTATTTTTTTAGGCTCTCCAGAGCTTCTTTTACTTCTTTGAAATCATCAAAATCGACCCGGACCCCGTTGGTTTCCTGATAGGTCTCGTGGCCTTTTCCCGCCACTAGGATTATATCGTTGGCCAACGCCAGTTTACATGCCGTTTTTATGGCCTGCTTCCTATTTTCAATGGATAGCACCTTTCTTGTGTTCTGGGGTTCCACTCCAGCTTCCATTTCTTCAATTATGGCAGTAGGTGATTCCGTCCTTGGATTGTCGGACGTGAAAATGACCTGATTGCTCATTTCTGAAGCGATATGACCCATAACCGGACGCTTAGACTTGTCACGGTCACCACCACACCCCACTACGGTGATGACGTTTTCATTTCCAGTCCTCAATGCATTGATTGTAATCAGTACATTTTTTAGTGCGTCCGGAGTATGGGCATAATCAACAATAGCCGTTATCTTATCTTTTGATATATAATATTGGAACCTGCCATCCACGTTGTCCAGTTCGCTCATCAGCCTGAGGGTCTCCATCTTTTCGAGTCCCAAAATGTCGGCCGTGGCATATATGGCGAGTAAGTTGTACGCATTAAAGTCCCCAATGAGTTTGGACCACAATTCGTTATCGTCCACCTTTAAAAGTTGACCGTTGAACTGCTTTTCCAAAATCTTACCCCTGTAATTGGCAAAGGATTTTAAGGCATAAGTGTATTTTTTGGCTTTGGTGTTCTGTAGCATCACCAAACCGTTTTTATCATCGATATTGACCAAGGCAAACGCGGTTTTTGGCAAACCATCGAACAATTTTTTCTTGGTGTCCCTGTAGTCCGCAAACGTTTTGTGGTAATCCAAATGGTCGTGGGACAGATTGGTAAAGATGGCTCCTTCAAAACAAAGCCCTTCTGCCCTTTTTTGATGAATTCCATGGGAACTCACCTCCATAAAACAGAACTCCACACCTGCTGCATTCATCTTGGACAAATAATCGTTGATGGTGATCACATCAGGGGTCGTATGGGTGGTCTTGTACTCGTTATCGTCCACCATTACCTTTATGGTGGAAATCAATCCCACCTTAAAACCTGCCTTTTTGAACAGATGGTACAAAAGCGTGGTAACGGTGGTCTTTCCATTGGTGCCCGTAACCCCGACCAGTTTTAAATTCTTGGATGGATTATCATAAAAATTGGAAGCAATAACAGCCAGAGCACTCTTGCAATTGGCCACCTGCAAATAGGTGACCCCATTGACCATTAACTCGGGAAGTTCTTCGCACACTATGGCTCTTGCCCCTGAATCTACGGCCTTTTGAATGTATTTGTGCCCATCGGTAAGGGTACCACGAACGGCAACAAACACATCGTCCATCTCCACTTTTCTGGAATCGAAATGAACATTGTTCACCATTACATTGGTATCTCCGCTCACCGCGGAAAGACTTACACCATATAATATGTCCTTCAATAACTTCATGAAAGTTGCAATACAATTTTCTTGACCTGCTTTATGTTGGTCCCTTGGTTTACCGACTGATTCTTTACTTTTCCATTGCCGTGCACCTCCACTTCAATTCCCAGGTTTTCCAACAGGGAAACGGCATCCATACCGCTCATGCCCTTTACGTTGGGCACGGTATTGTATTTTTTTTGGACTTGGGCATAGTATTGTTGGTACTGTTGCTCCAAGTCTTTATCTTCAATAACATTGATGTCCACCTCATCTACCATAGGTGAAATGGCATGTATTTTCTGCGCCATGGATTTGAATACCGGACCGGAAACATCGGCTCCATAATATCCTTCTTCCTTATCGGGTTCGTGAATTACCACAATGCACGAATATTTTGGATTGTCCGCTGGAAAGTATCCTGCAAATGATGAGATATAGGCCAATTTATCCGGGTTCTTTTCCACATAGTTTTTTTGTGTGGTACCCGTTTTTCCCGCCATTGAAAAGTTTTTGGAGTACAGTTTATGCCCTGTGCCATAATCCTTTTCCACTACATCCTTTAATAATTGTTGGGCCTTTTCTACCGTTTCTTTGGAACAGATGGAAGAGTTCAACACCTCCTTGTCAAATCGCTTCAAAACCTTGTTGCCTTCACGTACTTCTTGAATCAACCGAGGTTTTACATACTCGCCGTCGTTGGCAATGGCATTGTAGAAGGCCAAGGTCTGAATCGGGGTCAACGACACTTCGTACCCGTGCGACATCCATCCCAACGAAATTCCAGACCAACCTTTATCGCCGGGGTAACGGATTACCGGATCGCCCTCACCAATGATCGGCAAGTCCAATTTTTTATGGAGTCCCATGTTCATCAAGCGGTTGACGAATTTCTCGGGCTGTTGCTTATAATTCTCATTGATGATCTTCGCAAAAGCTGTATTGGAGGAAACCGCAAAAGCCTTAGCTACGCTTATCTTTCCGTATCCGCCCCATTTTGAATCCTTTACGACTCCATCATAAATCCGATACCTACCTTTTTCCGTATCAATGACGGTACTGGTGTCGATTACCTTATCTTCCAAGGCGGCCACTAAGGACATCAATTTAAAAGTGGAACCCGGTTCATGGGATTCACCCACGGCATAGTTCAACTTTTCGTAATACTTTCCTTCAGATGTTCTTCCCAGATTGGAAATGGCCTTGATCTCACCGGTTTTGGTCTCCATCACCACCACACAGCCATGATCGGCCTTATATTTTTCCAATTGCCCCAACAATTCGTGATGGGCTATATCTTGAATATTGATATCGATGGTCGAAACCACGTCCAACCCATCTTGAGGCTCAACAATATTGTCCAACCCAACAGGCTTCCATTGTCCCTTCGCTATTTTTTGCTTTAATCGCTTTCCTTCCTTACCGCGCAAATAGGATTCGCCAAATGCCCCGTCCAAACCTACACGGGTATAGTATCCGTTTTCATCCACGCGCTCGTACCCAATGCTCCTTGCCGCCATTTTACCCAAAGGGTACTCTCGAACCACACGATGGGTCTCAATAAATCCGCCCTTGTATGGCCCAAGGTTGAACAGGGGAAACTGTTTGATGCGCACATAGTCCAGATACCCCACATTACGGGCCACCAACTTGTAGCGATTTCCGTTCGCCCTCGCCTTTCGGAACAATTGCCGGTAATAGGAAGAAGGCCTATCGAACATTTTACCCAAAGAATCAGACAAGGCGGCCACATTGTTCTGAAAGTTTTCTTGCGAAACGGTTTGGGCATCAAACCGGATTTCATATTTAGGTACGGATGCGGCCAACAAACTACCATCTTCGGAATAAAGATTGCCACGATTGGGCTCTATGGTGAACATCTTCTCGGTTTGGCTCAAGGCCAACTCCTTGTATTTTTCGCCTTCCACCATCTGAATATCCACCAACTTCACCACCACGGCAATGGCCAACACAAGAAGGCCTCCCGCTACGAGGTATAATCTGTTCATGATATTTTTTTCGGTAATGGCCACTATTCCGCTGATTTAACTTTAATTTTTTGGGGAGGGTTTTCCGACGGCACCAGTCCTTTTTCGGCCACCACCTCCCGCAAGGTCGATTCCAATTTTAGTTGCTGCACACTGGAACGGGCTTCAAAAAACTCACTTTTAAGTTTTCGCACTTCCTCGTTCAACTCCGCAATCTCCAATACTTTTCTATCGGCATTATGGCTGCTGGAGATCATCAAAGCCGCCAAGAAAGAGGCAAACAACAAAAACATCCAATTTTTGGGAGCGTCACCGCTTACCAAAAACCTTCCTTTTAATATGTCCAGCAATCCCTTTCTCATTTTGTGTTCCTTTTGCCGTCCCATGAATACGGGAATCTATCCACATCCCATCTTTCGACCGGCCCTTTATATTTTTTCCGCAATGCGGAGCTTTGCACTTCTCGCCCTATTGTTATTGGCTATTTCTTCTGTTGATGGCGTAATCAACTTCCCAACTTTTTTTAATGGAACATTTATGTTTCCATAAAAATCCTTCTCCGGTTCGCCGTCGAACCTACCTGCACGGATAAAGCGCTTTGCCAATCTATCCTCCAAGGAATGGTAGCTGATCAAACTCAACCTCCCCCCTTTGTTCAACATCTCCGGCACTTGTTCCAAAAATTCTTTGAGCACGGCCATTTCCTGGTTTACCTCTATCCTGATTGCCTGATATATCTGAGCCAAAATTTTGTTCTCTTTCATTTTTGGCAAAAACCTGCTCAGAACCTTTTTCAGATCATCCGTTGTTTTGATGGGCTCATCAGACCGTGCCGAAACAATGGTCTTGGCCATGGCATTTGCATTTCGCAACTCGCCATACTGAAAAAGTACCGACGCTAAATCTTCTTGGGAATAGGTGTTCACCACCTGAAAGGCCGTCAATTGATTGTTTCTGTCCATTCGCATATCCAAATCCGCATTGAACCGAATGGAGAAACCGCGGTCAGCCTCATCGAACTGATGTGAAGAAACCCCGAAATCCGCCAAGATTCCATCAACTTTCCGAATGCCATAGAACTTTAAATACTGTTTGAGGTAGCGAAAGTTTTGGTTGATCAATTGGAACCTGTCATCATCCAATACATTTTGCAGGGCATCCTCATCTTGATCAAACGCGAACAACTTTCCACTATCACCCAATCTTTTCAAAATTTCCTTGGAGTGTCCTCCGCCACCAAAGGTGACATCCACATACACCCCATTTTCCTTTATGTCCAATCCGTCCACCGACTCCTTCAGCAACACTGGATTGTGGTACACACTACTCATCGTCGTCAAAAATCTCCTCGGCCAGATCGGCATAATCCTTCTCGCCTTCCGCCAAGACCTTCTCGTACTTATCCTTGTTCCAAATCTCGATTTTATCAAAAACCGCGTTCAGAACCACCTCTTTCTCAATTCCAGCGAACTCCACCAAATTTTTTGGAATCTGCAATCTTCCGGAATCCCCATCAATGCCCACTTCTTTCATACCGGCCACAAAGTTTCTCACGAAAGCATCGTACTTTCGGTTGATTTTGCTTTTCTTCATGACTTTCTGCATGAGGACATCGAACTCCTGCTTGGGGTACAATTCCAAACATTGCTGAAAAACCGACCGCTTGATAACAAACCCTTCCTTTAAAACAGGCAACAGCTGATTTTTCAAAGAAATGGGCAACAACACCCTTCCTTTGGAATCAGCTTTGCAATCATGTTGTCCTATGATATGGGTCACTAGAAATCAATTGGTTACTTAATACAACTCAAATATATAGATTTTATTTCCACATTTCTCCACATAACACCACTTTTGTTAATAAATTATCCACTTTTCGATGAAAAACTCCTGATTCGTCCCTAAATCAAACTTGAGATCTACAAACTCATTCAAGAATAGAATTGATCGGATTAAAAAACTTATCGCAGTTCTGATTAAAACCTAAAATCTTTGTGATATGAAATTCCTATATTTGCGCCTCTTACTACCAACTAACTATAGATGGAAGAGCATTTAATCGAGGATGGCAAGTACCGATATATAGAAAAGGGAGAAGGGACTCCCATGATCATATTGCACGGTCTGATGGGGGGGTTGAGCAACTTCCAGGGTGTATCCGAATATTTCCCCTCTAAAGGATATCAGGTGCTTATTCCCGAGCTGCCCATTTACGACATGCCGCTCCTAAAAACCACGGTAAAGAACTTTGCGACATTTTTGGAAGGGTTTATCGAACATAAAGGATTGAAGGATGTTATTCTGCTGGGAAATTCCCTTGGTGGACACATTGGGCTATTGCACACCAAGATGTTCCCGGAAATGGTCAAAGCATTGGTTATTACAGGTAGTTCCGGACTTTATGAGAGTGCCATGGGTGATGGATACCCCAAACGCGGTGACTATGAGTTCATAAAAAAGAAGGCTGAGGACGTATTTTACGACCCCAAAGTGGCCACTAAAGAAATTGTGGACGAGGTTTTTGCCACGGTAAACGATAGGATGAAACTGGTAAAGACACTGGCCATTGCCAAAAGTGCCATCCGGCACAATATGTCCAAAGATCTTCCCCACATGAAGACGCCAACTTGTATTATTTGGGGAGAAAATGATACAGTGACGCCACCAAACGTAGCCAAGGAATTCCATGAATTATTACCGGATTCAGACCTTTATTGGATAGAAAAATGCGGTCATGCCCCTATGATGGAGCACCCCAACGATTTTAACCATATCCTGGAAGCTTGGCTGAAAAAGCGTAACTTCTAGGCATGAAAATCACCTCTGCAGAATTTGTAATGAGCAACTCCAATGTTGCCAAATGCCCCAACGAACCTTTACCGGAATACGCCTTTATCGGCAGGTCAAATGTAGGGAAGTCTTCGTTGATCAATATGTTGGTGGAACGCAAAGCGTTGGCCAAAACATCGGGTCGGCCAGGTAAAACACAGCTCATCAACCATTTTAAGATCAACAACAATTGGTTTTTGGTAGATTTGCCCGGTTACGGCTACGCCAAGGTTTCCAAAAAAGACAAAAGAACATTTCAGAAGTACATCACGGAGTACTTTCAAAAAAGAAAGCAACTTGTCTGTGGTTTTGTTTTGGTTGATATCCGGCACGAACCTCAACCTGTAGACCTGGAATTTATGGAATGGCTGGGCACCAACCAGATTCCATTTGCCATTATTTTCACCAAAGCGGACAAACTAAAACCTGCCGTTATTGAAAAACAGGCCAATGCCTACCTTCAAAAATTATTGGAAGGTGCTTGGGAAGAAGTTCCTCCACATTTCACCACTTCCTCCACAAACCGGATGGGCAGGGAAGAACTTTTGGATTTTATTGACGGCATCAACCAAGAGTTTTTCCAGAGCAACAAATAGTTTATATGTTTTATTCCCGGGATCTATAGAGCGGTAAGATAATGCTGTGTTTTACGACTGACCCTATATCTGAAAACAGCTATTTTTAAATAAAAGATTGATACTATGAAATCTGTATTGCACAAAGCAACAACTCGCGGCCATGCTGATCACGGCTGGCTGAACTCCCATCATACTTTTAGTTTTGCAGGCTACAACGACCCTGAGCGTATGCATTTTGGCGTTTTACGTGTCCTTAATGATGATCAGGTAGCACCAGGCAGGGGTTTTGGAACGCATCCGCACGATAATATGGAAATTATCTCCATTCCTTTGGAAGGAGACCTTGAACACAAGGACAGCATGGGCAATACCACCACCATAAAAGAAGGGGATGTTCAGGTGATGAGTGCTGGAACGGGGATTCACCATAGCGAATACAATAAGAACAATGACAAGGAAGTAAAATTCCTGCAGATATGGGTTTTTCCGAACAAAAGAAACGTGGAACCCCGGTATGACCAGATTTCGATAAGGGATATTGAAAAGAAAAATGCCTTTTACCAAGTGCTTTCCCCCAACCCTGATGATGAAGGTGTATGGGTTCATCAGGATGCTTGGTTCCACTTGGGAAAATTTGAATCAGGCGCTACGGACACCTACCAAATAAACAAGGAAGGAAACGGGGTATATGCCTTTGTATTGGAAGGCGAAGTTGAGATCAATGGGCAAAAATTACAGAAAAGGGATGGATTTGGTCTTTGGGAAACAGATTCCTTTGACTTTAAATCAAATACCAACAGTAGGGTATTGCTCATGGAAGTTCCGATGAGCCTAGACAAAGTTGGTCGTTAAAACTTTGACCCAAGATAAATTGCCGAGGCTGTCCAAAAAACAATAAATTTTCAGCTTTGTCAGATCAAGTGCAGTCGAGACCTCATTTTTACACATTGAGCCCAATAACTTCTCGACTGCGCTCGAAGTGACAGTGCATCATAATTGATTTCGGACAATCAGTAAAAAATATCCATCAAAATAAATTTTTATGGGAATATTGGTGTTTTAGGATTGCTAAACACCTACTTACCATGAAGACCACAATGAATAACCATACCCCTGGGGGCTTGTTAAAAACCATGTCCATTTTACATCTGGGAATTGCAGCCGCCCCTGTGGTACTTGGCGCCTTTTTTTTGTTGAAACTGAGGACGCAAAGTTAAGTTTTTCCAACTCCAACGACATATTTTTTACCAAAGTACCCGTTGTTGCATTAGCCAGTATTTTTTTGGGAGACCTTATCTTTAAGAAAATCCTAAAGCCTTGCCCGAAAACGCAACATTAAAGGATAAGTTGGCGAAATTCCAATCCGCTTCCATTATAAAATATGGACCAATGGATGGCGGTGCCTTTTTTTGTATCGTTGTTTTTGCCAACAACCAAAACCCCACCTATTTAATTATAGGCGTATTTCCACTATGTTGTTTGTTCCTTCAACGGCCCACAAAACAAAAGATTGAAAGTGCGTCGAACCTTAAAGGGGCGGATAAGGCAAAGTTTGACCGTACAAACGACCCTTTGGATCCGGTCTATTTTTTCAATTCCAGCTTTTCCGCAAAATAATCACAGAAATCCTTCATGGTGGCCGTCATTTTTTCATCTTGGGTGGCCTTGAAAAAGGTATCGGCCATGGTCACCAAGGTTTGATGGAAAAACACCTTCATTTCGTCCACTGGCATATCTTTGGTCCAAAGGTCGATTTTTAAGGATTCCTGATTTTTGCTATCCCACACGGACAGCATCATGGCCTTGGCCTCTTCCTCATTAATCCCACCATCTTGTGCCGACCATTTCAATTCCTCGGGCACTCGGTTCTCATCCAATCCAACTGTCAAGGTTATCTCCGAAGTATGTTCTACTGCCATTTATCTTTTTGGTTTGTAATTCGATTCTTTTAAAATTTCATCCGCTGGCAAATTCAACATTTGCTTTACGTCCGTGTCCGTCTTTTCCATAAAGGCCCTTACGATTTGCCACCCCATATATCGTCCCAAGCGTGGGGGCGATTCATTGTCCAGCTCCAACCCAAACTTGGTGAAGGGGGCCGGGTCCAAGAATTTTCTATCCAATTCCGTATCGGTACTATACAGCAGTTCGCGCTCCACAAAATATTTCCACATTTGTTCTTCATTGGCTTTTGCCCATTCCATTTCCTTTTCGGAATATCCAATTTTTTGGGCATCGGTGGCCAAGGGTATCAATTTATCTTTTAGGTAAAGCTCTTTACCATAATATACCATACGGGAAAGCAGGGTCCGGTTTCTTGGGTAAGCCAGTACTTTTTTGGAGAAAGCACTGGCCACATCGGAGGTTAAGAACTTTTTGTCCAAAGACGCTGCAATATACCTTTGGATCCCCTCATAAAAATGATGATCCTCCCCCAAATAGTTATCAAGACCGATCAACAAAAGGGAATCTGCCAAAATAACCCGGCTGTCATAGCTAACATCGGAAGTAAGTGTTACCACATGGGGTGTTTCGGTTTCCGGAAAATAATATTCAATATGCTTAAAAAGCGATTCCAAATCCTTGGATTCCTGTTCAAAATTGCCAAAAGTTTTGGCTACCTCATTTGAAAGTTCCACTTGAAGGGTATCCGTTAGTTTGGCCGCCCAAACGCTATCTGGGAACTGCTCTGGGAACAAATAAGGGTACTCGGCCTTTAATTTGGGAATATCGTTCGCAGTTGCCTTGGCAAATTCTTGATCAAACCTTGAAATCCGTAAATCAATGGCGACCTTGTCAATTTCTTCCTCTGTCTTGTCCGTTTCCCCACATGATGAAAAAAGTAAAACCATCACCAAAACAAAACTTCCAAATACTGGAATCGCAAAGTATTTTAACAACCTCTTCATTTTTAAGGGCACAGGGTTTAAATTTACAGGGCACAAAGGTAATTTATTGAATCTAAATAGTAAGATATGCAAACAGAAAAGGTTATAACCCATATTGTTGATTGGCTAAAGGAGTATGCCCAAAACGCAAAATGCAAAGGTTTTGTAATTGGAGTCTCTGGCGGAATTGATTCCGCAGTAACCTCAACACTCTGCGCCAAAACAGGATTGGACCTTTTATGTTTGGAAATGCCAATTCACCAAGGCAAAAACCAAGTAACCCGTGCAGACAGGCACATTGATTGGTTGATCAAAAAATTCCCGAATGTCTCCAGACAGCCCGTTAACCTAACGCCTGTATTCGATAGCTTAGTGGATGCATTCCCAAAAGTGGAGAAAGAAGAAGATCGTTTTATGTCCCTTGCCAATACAAGGGCCAGGTTGCGTATGACCACTCTCTACTATTTTGCGGCCCTCGAAGGGTATTTGGTTGCTGGCACTGGAAACAAAGTGGAGGATTTCGGTGTTGGCTTCTACACCAAATATGGTGATGGCGGTGTTGACCTTAGCCCAATTGCCGACTTGGTCAAAACAGAGGTTTACGAACTTGGAAGGGCGCTCGGAGTAAACCAGGATATTATGGAAGCCGCACCAACCGATGGGCTTTGGGGCGATAGCCGAACCGATGAGGACCAAATCGGGGCTTCTTACCCAGAATTGGAATGGGCCATGCAAATGGATGAGCAAGGTAAAACTGCCAATGATTTCTCAGGTAGGGAAAAAGAGGTGTTTACTATCTATAAAAAGTACAATACCGCCAACAAACACAAGATGGCCCCCATACCTATTTGTGAGATTCCCAGTGTGTTAAAATGACTGTTCACCCGTAAAAACCCAGTTGAAAACGAAAAAACCCCGAAAAAACTATGGTTTTAAGAAAAAAAGTAGAATTTTACGTTATTAAATTCTTATCTTGCTCGCTATGCATTGTAAGTATTTAGCCACTAACCATTTATTAAATTAAACCTAAAAAAATGATAAAAGTATTGATAGCTGACAACCATCCTATTGTTAGGCTTGGTATTAGACAGGTACTTGAATCAAGTTCAGATATTGAAGTTATTGCTGATGTTTCAACTACCAAAGAGCTTTTTAATACATTGAAAACCATAACCCCCGATGTAGTTATTTTAGAGATGGACATTCCAGAGATCAATGGAATTGCCACCCTTAGAAAAATGAAAGTGGACTATCCGGACATTAAAACTTTAATGTACAGCGGACAGTCAGAGGATGTTTACGCGCTCAGCACCATTCGTGCAGGTGCATTTGGTTACTTATCCAAAACCGCTGATTTGGAATACATTATTTCCGCGGTTAAAAAGGTCAGCGAAGGAAACATGTTTATTACAAACGAGCTTGCACAACGCCTTGCTTTTGACGAAGGCACCCAAAAACCCAGAAGATTCTTTAGAAAACTCTCTTCCAGAGAGGTCGAGGTACTCAAACTATTGGCCAGTGGAAAAAGGAACAAAGAAGTTGCCGAAGGATTAAACTTGAACGAAAAAACAGTAAGTACATACAAAGCCCGCTTGATGAAGAAGTTGAACGTGGATAATTTGGTGGACTTGCTACAACAGGCAAAAGCCTTGGAACTATATTAGGAATACCCAACCAAACCAACTATTGTGGAAACCCCCTTTCAATTTAAATTGAAGGGGGTTTTATATTTTAGGAAAGCACGCGGTTTAATTTGGCGTTGAGCAATTTGTTGAGTTGAAGATAATTCATTATCTCTTCCAAAACCTCCGTATTGTCGCCCTGGTTGTCCTGGGTTCTCTCCTTGAGTTTTTCGATTCGGTTTTTTATCAAATTGCAGCGTAGGGTAAGAATGGTCTCACCCACCAATTGGGCCACACCTATTTTTTTCTCTTTTGGGTATATATCCCTCCGCTCCCAATCATGCAACACATACTGTTCTTCTTCCATTAAAATGGACGACACCTGCGAAACGGTTTCTTGGTCCAGATCGGATAAAAATGTACTTATCGAAAAATCAGCATCTTCGTTAAGTTTTTCGATCAACTTATAATAAATGGTCTTGAATTGCTCATTGGTCAGTTCGATTTCATCATCCTGAAGATCCAAATATACCTTTTCATACACCTTCGCCTCCACAACCTCAGGTTCGAGCACCAATTCGCCTTCATCATTTTCTTTGAGCACTAGATCCTCAAATTCTTGTTTTTGGTCCCCGTATAACAAAAGAACTTCGATGATCTTGCGCTCCAACTCATATTGAACATCCACCCTTTCCACCACGGCATCGTTCTTGACAACTTCGAAGGCCTTTTGTTCTTTCCTTACTTTTTTAGAAGCTTCCGTATGATGTTTTTTATCAATCTGAGCCAAGGTATTGTAGAGTACATCTTCAGAAATCTGCATGATCTTTGCACATTCCTGAACATATATTTCTTGACGGATACGATCGGGAATCTTACTGATGCTATTTACGATATCCCTGACCGTATCAGCTCTTTTTATGGGGTCATTGGCTGCCTCTTTAGCCAATAAAGAAGTCTTGAACTGGATAAAGTCTTTGGAATTCCCTTGAAGATAAAGCACTATATCCTCGTAGGTATTGTTTTTGGCAAAACTATCCGGATCTTCACCTTCGGGAAAGGTACAGATCTTAACATTCATGCCCTGTTCCAAAATGAGGTCGATACCACGGAGCGATGCACGCAATCCTGCCGCATCCCCATCGAACAAAACCGTAATATTTTTGGTGAGCCTATTAATGAGTCGAATCTGCTCTGGGGTCAATGCCGTTCCACTGGATGACACGATATTTTCCACTCCCCGCTGGTACATCTGAATAACATCGGTATAACCTTCCACCAAAAAACAATTATCCTCCTTGGCAATGGCCTGCTTTGCAGAATAGATACCATAAAGCACCTTGCTCTTATGGTAAATCTCGCTTTCGGGCGAGTTTAAATATTTGGCCGCCTTTTTGTCGTTGGTCAATATTCGTCCACCAAATCCAAGCACCCGGCCACTCATGGAATGTATGGGAAACATAACCCTTCCCTTAAATCTATCGAACGTTCGATTTTCGCCACCAGCTTTTTCCTTAACAATGGTAAGACCGGTTTTCTCCAAAAACTCCAATTTATAACCTTTGCCCAATGCCTCTTTTGTAAAGGCTTCCCACTCGTCCAAACAATACCCCAGTCCAAATCGTTTTATGGTCTCATCGGTAAATCCACGTTCCTTAAAATAGGTGAGACCAATGGCTTTGCCAGGTTCACTGTTCCATAGTTTTTCCGTAAAATACTTTTGGGCGTACTCAGAGACCAAATACATGCTTTCCCGCTCATTGGCCTGCTCTTTTTGCTCATCTGTCTGCTCGGTTTCCTCTACTTCAATATTGTACTTTTTCGCCAAATATTTAATGGCCTCGGGGTAAGTAAAGTGCTCGTGCTCCATTAAAAAAGCCACCACATTGCCCCCTTTTCCGCTACTAAAATCCTTCCAGATTTGCTTTACGGGCGAAACCATGAAGCTAGGAGTGCGTTCATCGGTAAATGGGCTAAGCCCCTTAAAATTGGAACCGGATTTCTTCAATTGCACAAAATCACCGATCACCTCCTCCAAACGGGCGGTTTCATATACTTGGTCTATGGTGGTTTTTGAAATCAAGGTGTTCTATTAAAATAGCTGTTAAAGATAATAAACCACTACTGATTTAAAATCCATAGTTTTTGATAAAGTACAATTTCTTGCCACGCACTCCTTACCTATAATTGGACAATAAAGACAAAGTTTGGGTGAATCGGAAATTAAAATCCCTATTTAAGATTTATTATCTTAGAAGCACATTCCACAATTACAGGGAATATTTTTAAAACAAGGATTGTATGATGAAAAGAGTATCGCGTAAAATTTGGATACCGAGTGTATTTTTAATGGCCTCTATGCTGGTCGCCCAAGGTCAAATAGCAAAAAAGGCATCCCCTATTTTTGAAAACGGAGAGGCCCAAGTAGTAGAAGCTTTTTCAGATCCAAGTAGATGGATACGTCATGATCTTTGGGTAGAAACGACTTTTGATTCGGATGGTGACGGTAAACTAGATCGTATGCATGTGGATGTGACACGCCCGGAACAAACGGACTCCGAAAACCTGAAACTTCCTGTTATTTATGAATCCAGTCCGTACTATGCAGGTACCGCTGGCATGGACAAAGACATTTTTTGGGATGTGAAGCACGAACTCGGTAAATCTGGGGAGCCCCGTAAACACCCGAACGTAACGCGTATAGCAGAGCGCCCCATAATTTCGAACTCTCAAGTAAGGACGTGGGTACCAAGAGGCTATATTGTAGTCCACTCCTCTTCTCCGGGCACCGGGCTTTCCGATGGAGCGCCGACCGTGGGCGGCGACAACGAATCCCTGGCCCCCAAAGCAGTGATAGATTGGCTCAATGGAAGAGCAAAAGGCTATACCGAGCGGGATGGCGGTAAAGAAGTAAAGGCCTATTGGTCCACGGGAAAAGTGGGCATGACGGGAACCTCTTACAACGGAACCATCCCCCTAGCTGCGGCCACAACCGGGGTTGAAGGTCTGGAAGCCATTATCCCCATTGCGCCCAATACTTCGTATTATCATTATTACCGCTCCAATGGATTGGTACGTTCTCCCGGTGGTTATCTAGGTGAGGACATTGATGTGCTATACGATTTTATCCATAGTGGTGATGAGTCCAAAAGAGCAAGAAACAACAAAGTGATACGTGATACCGAAATGAAAAATGGACAGGACCGCATTACGGGAGACTACAACGAATTTTGGGCCAAACGGGACTATCTGAACGATATGGAACCGATGAAAGCGGCGCTTTTGATGTCACATGGATTCAACGATTGGAACGTAATGCCAGAGCATAGCTACCGAATCTATAAGAAAGCTAAAGAAATGGGGTTGCCCGTTCAGATTTATTACCACCAAAACGGGCACGGCGGACCACCTCCAATTTCCATGATGAACCGGTGGTTCACACGTTACCTGTATGGCATTGAAAATGGTGTGGAAAAGGAGCCCAAGGCATGGATCGTTCGCGAAAATGATAAAAAAGACGAGCCAACCCCATATAGGGATTATCCCAACCCAGAGGCTAAGGACATACAATTGTTCTTAACCAAGGGAGCCCCTGAAAAAGGACAGCTAACCACCAGTAAACCCAAAAAGCAAGGAACTGAAACCTTGGTTGACAATTACTCCTTTTCCGGTTCCAGTTTGGCACAAGCGGAAACCACGAAACATAGATTGCTGTATGTTACGGCACCTTTAACAGAGGATGTACATATTTCCGGAGTGCCTAAAATCAAGATTAAATTGGCCAGCAACAAACCCGCCGCCAATTTATCGGTTTGGTTGGTATCCTTGCCTTGGAACGATGGCTTCAACACCAAAATCACGGATAACATTATTACACGGGGATGGGCCGACCCACAAAACCATAGTTCATTAACGAAGAGTAAGCCTTTGGTTCCCGATACATTTTACGAAATGGAATTTGAATTGATGCCGGATGACCAAATCATTCCCAAAGGCCAACAAATTGGGTTGATGATTTTTTCAAGTGATAAAGAGTTCACGCTTTGGCCCGAACCGGGAACGGAGCTCACTGTGGATTTGGATGGTACTGAACTTACATTGCCTGTGGTGGGAGGTAAATTCTGATTCAAAATCGGGTATAATTGACCAAAATTATGTAGTTTATCATATATACTATGATTAGGATAGCATGACATTCATCCTGAAGACATAAAAATTTTGATAATTTATGTCACAATAGAACACCAGACCGAAAATATCGAGGTTTATGGAAAATGTTCTTCAAACAGAAAACCATTAAATGGTTATAGGAAATAGTGTTGAAGACTTTCCATCCACGAAGAATTTTGAGATTGTATTTATTGATAGCACATCCCTATCGGCAAATACAATATGACAAAAACAATTAAACGTTTAAAACATAATCCACACACATGAACAAACATAGTTTCGACACGCTTTCCGAGGCGGTAAATACATTGACCCAAGAAGGGTACAAAGAAGATTTTGAAGCAATGGAAAATTGTATTAAAGCATTATACTCCAAAAAGGAATACCAACCTGACGATTTGAAAATCATCGATTCTTACCGTTTTGAAGGCATTACGAACCCGGGCGATCAATCCACTGTATTTACCATTGAGGCCAACGACGGCACAAAAGGGACCATGGTAATGTCCTATAGTGCTTCGTCGGGGCAAAATGATGAACTTATCAAACAGATTCCGTACAAAACAGATTGATTATACTGATAGTTTTCCTACTGATGAAGGTTGATATAACAACCAGCCAGTTAGGCTAAACCTATTTTTATGGGCTTTTAATACAGCGTGGGGCACCACAGCACTTTTGAATAGCACGCAACGAGCAGCCAAGGGCTCTACCAAGAAACTTGTTCCGTCTTTTTCGAAAATTTCCAATTCGCCACCATCCCCAGGTTTCCAATCATCATTTAAATAAATGATCATGGAAATCATACGGTTGTTCCTATTCTCGAACTGATCTAAATGTTTATCATAATGGCCGCCCGATGGGTAATGGGCCAAATGGAATTCATATCCCGACAAACTGAGATAGCAATACCGGTTAAAGATATGCATGGTCTCATCCAATAGATTCCAATACGCTTGCAATTGGGCATCTCCTTCCCTGTCCAACCAGTACGTAAAATCTCCACGTATTCTGGTATCGATTTGATTATCGGAATGGGCGCCTATACCCGCTTCCTTGAAATTGGGGAGCTTACCAAGAAAAAAAGATTTAATCTCGGCATACAATTCGTCCTGCAAAAAATGGTCGATAATCACATAATCCTTACTGGAGATGTCATCCATCCAGGATAACCAATCCTCCAAGCTATGATAGGCGTTCAATGTTTCATAAATGTGGGCGAATGTAGAAAATATTTAAAAACGAAAATCATTTTTATTCATTCCTATTGGAAAGTTCTAACTTTGAATACGATTAACACAAGTTTTAAATGATACTCTTTTTCGGAACAAGGCCAGGCAAAAAGGAAACCAAAGCGCTTCCAAACGTTAACTGTCCCTATTGTCACCAAACCGGAACTTTAACAGTGGTGGCGCAGCCCAACTATGCACATTTGTTCTGGATTCCGCTCTTTACCATCAACAATGTGGCGTACGCGGAATGTTCGCATTGCAAAAAAGTGTACTACAAAGAGGAGTTTACCCCAGAAATGGAACGGGCCTTGTCTTCATAAAAAAGAGACTGTGACAAAATGTCGATTCCCGTTATTTCGGACAGCCTCTAGTTTTCAAGATTCAAAATGGTTAAATATCGAACCGAAGGCCTAATGATATATTGTTCTGCTTTATATCCGCATCTTTAAAGATCGGATTCAGGTCATATTTCAAATAAAGTAGTACCCCATCAAATCCCATATATCCACTCACACCATAAATCAGGTCACTGCTGTTGTAATCCCTTTTAAGTTTGTCCTTTACATTTTCACCATCCCTATTATATTTTAATTTCTGACGGGTTCCCAAGCTAAAGCCACCATAACCACCAAAACCTAACCTAAACTGATCACGTATGGAGTAACGCATGGTTCGTTCTGTTTTCTTTAGGCGAGATGGGCCGATTTCAAAATGTACTGGAAATACAAGATTGTCCATTCTAAATTTAGATTTATCCAAATCGTATTCAAACTCTTCCAAAACGGTTTGGTCACCTTCTTGAACAAAAATCCGGTTCCCATCTGGCTTTAAACCATTAAACTGAAATGAAAATCCGTAATTAAAACGTAGCCAATTAGAGTTTTTAAAAACCCTGGTCCGCCATTGCCAACCCATTTCAAAAAAACGGCTTCCCCCAAATTTATAGGGCGAGTCATTCAACGATTGCCCCTCGATCAATGCATTGTTCAGACCAATGGCCATTACAAAATCAGAGTAGGTGCGTCTGTCATATTTTATTTCTCTTTTCCATCTTTTGGAATTAAAGGTAACGGCAGGTTTACCATCAATAAGCAGTCCTATACGCACTCTGTCTCCCTCTAAGGTATCCAACTCGGTCAACATGAGCACCTCACCCTCATTGCGTTCCAACCAAGCGATTTTGTTCTCGACAATGGCAACTCGGTTCTCAATATTCAAAGCGCGCCGTTTGGCAACTTCCTCTTTTAAGGTTTTGGCTTCGCTTTCCGAAATATCACCATCTTCCAATCGCTGATTAATATCCCTGACCTCGAACTTAAGGGCGTCTTTCTCCTGTTCTATGATGCGTTGCTTTTCAATTTTCAACGCCTCAATTTTCTTTTGATAGTCCTCCTGCCCGAATGCTATATGGGAAACTAAGAAAAAGAATAACACTGCTGAATAAAATGTAATTGTTTTCATGATTGTTTTGGATTATAAACCTCCCTCCTTCCCGCCCGTTTTGGACAGGAAGTTTTAGAAGGTTTGTTTTGATTGATGAATAATTTTATTGATTTCGGTCTGCCACCGCGGTACGTAGTTTTAGGTAACCTGATTTTAAAGCATCAAAGATTTGGTCCCGGAACGATTCGTCCAACTCATCCTCGACCTCGGCCAACAGGGACATTGCATCCACAGAACCACTTTCAGAAAATAACTTATCGGTCAAAATCTGTCGCTGTGCCGCACGTAAAAGTGAATCCACTTCCGCATCGGAAACATCTCGCTGTGCAGTTTCCATAAGTTTCACTTGTGCCACTACTTGCTCTACTTTTTGCGCAATTAATTTGTTTGAGTTTATTATGACCTCGTCCCGCAATGGCTGTTTTACTTCCTGTTCAGCAACTACTGCATTGGAAATCGACTCTTTTGGACTAAATTTTTCCTTTTTTTTGGGCGTAACCGATTCAAGCCCTGTCTCCACAACCTCAGTTTGTTCCTCCTGTACAAGTTCTTTGACAACTTTATCCTTTGGCTCGATTTCAATCTCCGTTTTGGTATCGGTCTCCACAATCTGTATGTGTTCCACTTTAGGATTATCCTTGGCAAAAAAGAAGATGGACACCAATACAATACCCACAACACTTGCCGCTATGGCGTACGGGAACCAAGTATTCTTTTTTCTTGGTGATGGCTCCTTAACTTGCGAAGCGATTTTCTCCCAAGCATTCGCTGATGGGGCAATGGTTCGCTCCTCCAACTTCTCCTTGATATGTTTTTCCAATTTATCCATACCCGCTATTTTTTATTCGCCGATTTTGATTTGGGCGACATTCCGTTTAAACTTAAATTCTCTTGAAGCATCTTTCTGGCTTTGAACAATTGCGATTTTGAGGTTCCTTCGGATATTTCCAATAGCCCCGCAATCTCCTTGTGTCCGTAACCTTCTATGGCGTAAAGCAAAAACACTGCCTTGTAGCCTTCTGGTAATTCATCAATAAGGTATTGCACATATTCCAAATCCAAGAGATCATCATTTCCAGATGAAACCTCTCCGTTCGCTTCCACGGCATCATCATCATAAACCACAAATTGTCTTTTGCGCAGATAAGAAATGCTTTCCCTTACCATTATGGTTCTAATCCAACCCTCAAAGCTTCCTTTGTTTTCAAAGGAACTTAGGTGATTAAAAACCTTTACAAATCCATTGACCATCACATCCTCAGCAAAATGAAGGTCTTTGATGTATTGCCTGCAAACACCCAACATTTTGGGCGAAAACTTATCGTACAGCAACTTTTGAGCCTGTTGGTCTCCTTTGATTGATTTTTTGATCAATTGTTTTTCGTTGCAATGTAACGCGATGATCTTCAAAGTTTGGTTTATAAAAGTGCTTCTATTTTAATAGACGGGATAAATTCATGAAGGGTTGCCTGAATATAAATTTTTTTTGAATATCCGTAATAACACCCAATAGCAGTACCTTATACCATGAAACAAGCAAAGGATAATTTGAACAAATTCACTTTTACCGCACATTTCGGGGATAAACAGACCTGTAGGCAACATTTTAAGGAACAGCGGTATCGCGTAGAGGGAGGCTTACTTTTATAAACGCCACAAAATTGATACCTTTAGTACTTGTATACTATTTTTATCGAATGATAAAACCTTCTTATTTGAGTATATGTTTAATGTTTTTTTTGACTGCGTTTCAACTGTGGCCGCAAAACGCATTACTTAATAGTGAGAAGGCATTTACAGAATTTCAAAAGATAAGCGACTCCATAGCCGTTGATTTTCCAGAGGATGACATTAAAACGTATAGGCGCTCATCTTTTTCTGAATCCCAACTGCAGAACTACTTGTCGCTTCATTACAAACGTTTAGATTTACTAAAGTATATTGATGGGCATCATAGCTTTGTTTTAGACAGTTATTTGCACTCGGGTAATTGGTTTATGGAAGTTGGATTTCCGAAGGAGTCCATAAAATCATACCTTAATTTTTTTAAACATTACCGAGCACAAGAAGGCAACCTAACTGAAAAGGAACGCGATGTTTATATAGAAATGTTAACTTATGCTCGCAGTATACTTGCTCAAAATTATGCTGAACTAAACGAATTAGACAGTGCTGCAATTCAGCATAAAAAAAATTTAGAATATACCAAGTCACTAGATTTCATTTATTACCCTTCGGCCTTAAATAACTATGGCCTCTTTTTTTATTGGCACAAGAAAGATTTGGATTCTGCCATGCACTATTTTCAGAAAGCCTATACTATTACAAAAGCATCATATCCCAATCATACTTTAATAGGAAGCATTCGAGATAATATTGCAGATATTCATACAGAACTTGGGGATTACCTAAAGGCACAACCTTTGTATGCTACAAATTTTGAGTTTTTTAAAACTGCCATTAATGAGAAAACCCACACTAAAGACATACCAAGGTTAATAAGTGCTGGTGCTCAACTCACCATTACGAACGCATATTTAAATCGTTTGGCAGCAGCGCAACGCACTTTTAAGGAACTGGAAGCAATTGTTGTTTCACATGAGGAAAAGAATAGTTTGGATTCTAATTCCAAATTAGAGTATTTAGAAGCTAAGGAGTTTTTACTGAAACAACAGAATAAGATTCCTGAAGCTTATGCTACATCACAACAAATTAATGCATATGCAGATAGCCTTCAGTTGATTGCAAAAATTGCGGATGAAAAATGGCAGACCGAGCTCAATGATGCTATTGTTGATAGAATAGCAATTAATTTTAAAATAGACCGTATTCAAAAAGAAAACAAGATAAAAAGTCAACGCACCAGACTTTGGTTTTCAGGGGTACTATCTTCCGTTTTTATCATTTTGTTAATCGTGCTTTACTTAAACCGGCGTCAACATTTGGTCAACGCCAAGAACAAGCAATTATTAACTGAACAAAAGTTTGAAAATACAGCCTTAAAGGTAGAACAGCTCAATACCGAAATTAAATCCAGGGAACGGGACCTTTCGGATTTTGCCATTAGATTGACGCAAGATCAGGATTGGGCCAAGGCATTGGCCAATCAATTAAGTTCTATTAAGCAAGCAGACGGCAAGGAACGGGAAGCTTTGATAGAAGAACTAGACCATACGATAGCGAATAAAATTAGCGTTGATACGGACACCCGGGAATTTTTTGATCGCTTGGACAAACTGAGTAATACATTTTACAGTAAGCTCACGCAAAACTATCCTGATTTGAGTAAAAATGAGATACGTCTTTGCTCTTTAATTCGTTTAAAAATTGAGAGTCGAAGCATTGCTTCGCTTCAAAACATCACTCTGGCTTCCTTAAACACAAGTCGTTATCGCTTAAGAAAAAAGTTGAATCTCTCCGAAAACACTGATTTAGACCTTTTTATTCAGGGTTTATAAAATACTGATTTTCTTGCCGTTACAGTTGAAACAGCTGATTTGTCTATTGATTGTCTATACCCTGTTGATTGGTAGTCTATGCCAAATTGATGGCTGAGCAAGTTTTATCCAATACCTTAGAGCTATCCTACTTTGTTGCGCTTTACCAGTCGAAAAGATTCAATCCATTTAATTTAAAAACCTCTCAAAATGAAAAATCTGATATTTGTTCTTTTTATTGTAGGCTTAGCCAACCTTACAATTGCACAGGAAAACTTGGCTATGAATACGACAAACAAAGTGAATGTCCATACATCTAGATCCTCTAAAATTCAGAATGAGCAGTATCTAAATTCAAGGAATGGCGTCGCACCAACTTTGGCCTTAGGCATAAAGCGTTTACAAAATGTTGCGGCAGACTATGATATTACCGAAAATCGCATTTATAGCATAAATAAACATATTACCTATACCGTAGTTTTTGAATCGGGCGCCAATTATATTAAGGCCATTTACGCCCATGACGGTACTATTCTTGAGTCTGAAGAGTATTATGAAGGTGTACGGGTCCCATACAGTCTTGGAAGCGAAATCGCTAAAACTTATCCAGGCTGGTCATTTAATAACAGTGATTGTATAATCGAGTATACTAAGAATAAAGCCACTCGTTTTACCTACAGTTTTGTCTTGAAAAAAGGAAATAAATCGAAGATGATAAAACGTACGCTGTACAATCCGGTAAAAATGGACACGCGTTCCACTGGAATGTAAATCCATCATGGGTTCTGTTAATGTTTTACCTTTTTAAATTTTAAGATTCCTATACATATTCATGAAGGTGGCTTGCATCGGCATATCCCCAGTTTACAGCCACGGTCTCTAGAGTTAGGTTGGAGGTTTTCAGCTGAAAAGAGGCGCCTTTTACCCGATATTGCAAAGCAAATTCTGAAAAAGTTGAACCCATTAAATCTTTGAACAATGCTGTGAACTTCGTAACGGACATACGTCAGGCCAAGGCAGCCTCTTTGGTCGATATCAGCCTTTTTCTTCAAAAATCAATCGCGAGGCTCCTTGGATGTAGGCTCTAGATCCATAGTTTAAATCTTGAGGAGAAACCTTCCATTCTTCCATAAGGGAAAGCAACAGTTGAAATAAATATAGTTTAACCCAATCCGCATCATATTTTTTAGAAACCTTTGTTGGACTTTTCTAGCCAGACCATTTATTTCCCCCATCAAATTCGCTGCTTTTCTTGGTCCATCTATTTCTATTGGAGGAGACATAAATGCAGAGGCCATATCCCTATCAAAAAAAACGTGTAGTAGCCAAATACCTTGGGACGATAACAAATACAGCCACTTCGCAAGGTACCTCCAGTTCTTCAAAACCATGTGGCTCCCACATACAACGCCAAAAGGAATTTTTTTGGGCAACCATCACATGAGGATAAAAGGGAAATGCCTTCAACAATACCTCAACGGGTTCGTGTACAAACTCAATAGAAGATATTTTGGTGAACGCCTGTTTGATAAAATGGTTATTGCCGCAATAACCGGCGTTTAGGTATGAAAACGGATATTCAAAAAATTTTCAGTATATATTTGATGTTCAAGTTTTTGAGTTTTTATTTTTTTCGGTCCACCACGTAATTGACCATAAGTGTGAGGGCACTTTTGTATTCTGAATCGGGATAATTGTCCAAAATGGCCAAGGCTTGATCTTTGAACTCCAACATTTTGGTCACAGCGTATTCAAGTCCATCTTTTTCCTTTACATAGGCAATCACTTCTTTTACCCGCTTTTTGTTCTTGTTGTGCTTTTTGATGGAGTTGATCAACCACTTTTTCTTTTCCTTATCGCTATTGTTCAGAGCATAAATCAGGGGAAGGGTCATTTTTTGTTCTTTGATATCGATTCCCGTAGGTTTACCGATTTTCTCTGCACCATAGTCAAAAAGGTCATCTTTGATTTGAAAGGCCATTCCGCAAAGCTCACCGAACTTCCTGAAAGTTTCCACTTCTTCTGAATCGGGTCGAACGGAACAAGCGCCCATACTGCAACAAGCCGCAATCAAGGTTGCAGTTTTTTGACGGATGATGTCGTAGTAAACATCCTCAGTAATATCTAAAAGCCGTGCTTTCTCTATCTGTAATAATTCCCCTTCGCTCATATCCCTAACCGCGTTGGAAATAATATGGAGCAAGTCGTAATTCTTATTTTCCAAGGAAACCAACAGTCCTTTGGAGAAAAGAAAATCACCTACCAAAACGGCAATTTTGTTCTTCCACAAGGCATTGATGGAGAAAAAACCCCTTCGCTTGTTACTATCGTCCACCACATCGTCGTGCACCAGGCTCGCGGTATGTATCAACTCAATAATGGAGGCTCCGGTGTAGGTGCGCTCATTGACCTCGCCGTTCAACAATTTGGCGGTTAAAAATACGAACATGGGCCGCATCTGCTTGCCCTTTCTATTTACTATGTAGTAGGTAATCCTATTGAACAATGCGACTTTGGAAGACATGGATTTGAGGAATTTTTCCTCAAAAAGCTGCATCTCATTTTCTATAGGTTCCCTTATCTGCGAAACGACTTTCAACGTAACAGGTGTGGTGTTTGGTTTTGAATGTCTAAAAGTAGGGAAAATGCAAGAGTTGTCGGAATGAAATCCAAGTTTTAAGATACAGCCCTAAAAGTATCGTTGATTTGCAGGGTTCGTGGTTTAGGGGGTAACGAATTATTTTGGTTATTGGTTGCCCTGATTATTGGGTTATTGGGTTATTGGGTTACTGCGTACTACGAATTGCTCACTACTTTCTGTCTCTTGTCTCTTGCCGCTTAAAAACTAACCCTTATTCGCCAATTGTCCACAGGCAGCATCAATATCTTTACCGCGGGATCTACGCACGGTGACCGTGATGCCATTTCGCTCCAATGTGTTTTGGTACATTTCTACCGCTTTGCTGGATGCTTGCTGAAATTCACCATCATCAATAGGATTGTATTCTATAATATTGACTTTGGAAGGTGCAAATTTGCAAAACTTCACCAAGGCATCCACGGCCTCTTGGGTATCGTTTATTCCTTTCCAAACCACATATTCGTACGTTATCTTGTTTTTGGTCTTGCTGTACCAATATTCCAATGCCTCCCTTAAATCTTTCAACGGGAATGTGGCATTGAAGGGCATTATAGACGTACGCACTTCATCAATAGCGGAATGAAGTGAAACCGCCAAGCCGAACTTCACCTCTTCGTCTGCCATTTTCTTAATGATCTTGGGCACCCCTGAGGTAGAAACCACAATCCGCTTGGGTGACATGCCCAATCCCTCGGGCGAGGTTATCTTATCAATGGCTTTCAATACATTGTTATAGTTCATCAAAGGCTCTCCCATGCCCATAAAAACAATATTGCTCAAGGGTCTGTCAAAATACAAACGGCTTTCATTGTCAATGGCGACCACTTGATCATAAATCTCGTCGGGATTTAGGTTTCGCATACGCTTCAATCGGGCGGTGGCGCAAAACCTACAGTCCAAACTACAGCCAACCTGACTGGAAACACAGGCAGTGGTACGGGTTTCCGTTGGAATCAAAACGGATTCGACAATCAACCCATCATGCAAGCGAACGGCATTTTTAATGGTTCCGTCCGAACTGCGCTGCATTTGATCTACCCGAATATGGTTGATGACAAAATTATCCTCCAGCATGCTTCGGGTTTCCTTGGAAATATTGGTCATGGCATCAAAATCGTGGGCCGATTTCTGCCATAACCATTCATATACCTGGTTACCACGAAATGCCTTGTCGCCCTGATCGACAAAAAACTGTCGGAGCTGTTCCTTTGTCAATGCGCGTATGTCCTTTTTTTTGATTTCCACCACTTAAAGATAAACAAGAAAAAATCCCGCTGGCCATAAAGCGAACGGGATTTCTCTTTTATGAAATTTTGCTTTTATAAAATCAACATGGCATCACCGTAGGAATAAAAGCGGTAGCCCTCCAAAATGGCCTGCTTGTAAGCTTTTTTGATCAGGTCATGACCTGCGAATGCAGAAACCATCATCAACAATGTTGATTTAGGCAGGTGAAAGTTCGTGATCATACAGTTTGCTATGCTGAATTCGTATGGAGGAAAGATGAACTTGTTGGTCCAACCCTCGAAGGTATTCAATGTATGCTCGGATGATACTGCGCTTTCCAATCCACGCATTACCGTAGTACCCACAGCGCACACTTTTCTTTTGTTTGCCTTTGCGTTGTTTACGACCTCGGTTGCTTTTTCATCGATCACCAATTCTTCGCTATCCATTTTGTGTTTGGACAAATCTTCAACCTCAACTGGGTTGAAGGTCCCCAAACCAACATGCAACGTCACTTCAGCGAAATCTATCCCCTTGATTTCCAGGCGCTTCAACAAGTGCTTGGAAAAGTGCAATCCTGCTGTTGGGGCGGCCACGGCGCCTTCATGCTTTGCGTAAATAGTTTGGTAACGCTCCTCATCATCAGGTGTAACCTCTCTTTTGATATATTTGGGCAGTGGAGTTTCTCCCAATTCCCTAAGTTTTCTTCTAAAATCGGTGTACGAACCATCGTAAAGGAAACGCAATGTTCTCCCTCTTGAGGTGGTGTTGTCGATAACCTCGGCCACCAAGCTCTCATCTTCGCCAAAATAAAGTTTGTTACCGATACGTATTTTTCTTGCTGGATCTACCAATACGTCCCAAAGGCGTTGCTCTTGGTTTAGCTCCCGCAACAAGAAAACTTCGATTCTGGCCCCGGTTTTTTCCTTGTTTCCAAAAAGTCTTGCAGGAAATACCTTTGTATTGTTCAATACCATTACATCGTCTTCATCAAAATAATCAACTAGATCTTTGAACATTTTATGTTCAATTTTTCCTGTATCCCTATGAACCACCATCAGTTTGGATTCGTCCCTGTGTTCCGCGGGATATTCTGCCAATAGTTCCTTAGGCAATTCAAAATTGAAGTTTGATAATTTCATGTGGACTTTTTTTCGATTTTTTAAAGACGGCAAATATACAACCTCACAATAGCGGATGTCAAGTAATTTGATGATTAAATGTGGTTTACATCTTTGAGATGCTAAATCCCAATGTTTTTAGGTCGTTCCAAAAATGGGGGTAGGACTTGGATACCACCCCTGCATCATTGACCACAAAATCTGCTTTAAGCGCCAAAGGGCCAAAGGCCATTGCCATTCGGTGGTCGTTGTAGGTGTCGACTGCCACTTCGCCTTTTAGGTTGGATTGCGGTTGCAAGGTCAAACTTTCGGAATCTATATCCACCGTGGCTCCAAACTTGCCAAGTTCGGTCTGTAATGCTGCCAAACGGTCTGTTTCCTTGATCGGTAAAGTGTGCAGGCCCGTAAGATGGCAGCCAATGCCCAAACCAAGACAAGTTACAGCAATGGTCTGTGCAATATCAGGGGCATTTGAAAGGTTATACTCCAAATGATTTGACTTGACATCCGATGTTTTTTTAAGAAGGATGGCGTTGTTCGAAAACGTAGTTTCAACTCCAAAATCTTTATAAATTTCCGCCAAAACACTATCGCCCTGCAAAGAGCTTTGTTTATAAGAGGACAATTGAATCTCTGTGCCCACTTCGCACATGGCCGTAATGCTATAAAAGTAACTGGCCGAGCTCCAATCGGATTCCACGACCAGGGTGGTATCCGCTATATTTTCTTTTGGACACACCTTAATCATGTTCCCTTCGAAAGCGGTCTGTACCCCGATTTGCCCTAAAAGCGCCAAAGTCATTTTTATATAGGGTACCGAAGTTATTTTGCCGATCAGTTCGAGCTCCAAACCATTTTCCAGACTGGGCGCTATCAACAACAAAGCCGAAATATATTGGCTACTGATGTTGGCCGGAAGGGAAACTTGGCTCCTTTTCAATTTTCTGCCAGTAATTTTAAGGGGTGGGTATCCCGCTGATTTTTCATATTGAATATCCGCTCCGAGTGATTGAAGCGCTTCCACCAATACTTTTATGGGACGTTCCTGCATACGCTGAGAGCCCGTAAGCACCACTTGTTTACCTTCTTGTGAAGCAAAATAGGCGGTTAAAAACCGCATGGCAGTACCAGCGTGGTGAATATCCACTTCGCCTGTTGATTTGGCCAATCCCTTTTGCATGACCGCTCCATCGTCGGAATTGGAAAGGTTCTCTATTTTGATATTTGGAAAAAGGGCCTGCAACAACAAAGACCGATTGGTTTCACTCTTGGAACCGGTTATTGCAATGGCCTTTTGAATTTTTCTATCGTCGGGTGCAGAAAGTTGGAGTCTCAATTCGTTAGGGTTTGAATGAATTGTCAAAACTAGAAAAAACAGCCCTAATGTCCCTTTAAGCAGGCAACTTTATTTGAGCTTTTTGTTATTTTGATGACGGTCATGGTCCCGTTTGGACTTAAGGTCCAGTTTTTTGTCAAAGGCTTCCTGCAAGTCTATTCCCGTTTGATTAGCTAAACAGAGTACCACAAAAACCACATCGGCCAGTTCCTCGCCCAAATCCTTGGCCTTATCGGATTCTTTTTCACTCTGTTCCCCATAACGCCGTGCAATAATTCGCGCCACCTCGCCTACCTCCTCGGTAAGTTGGGCCATATTGGTGAGTTCGTCAAAATAACGTACCCCATGGTTCTTGATCCATTTGTCAACAGCTTGTTGTGCATTTTCTATGTTCACCTGAAACCAATTTTGAAGTTGGCACTAAGGTAACAACAATACCTGATTACTCCTTTTCAAACACCAAATAACTTTGGTTGACACTGGTTACAGCCTGTTCAAACAACTCCTTTACAAAGGCATAGCCCTCACTTTTGTATTGTGTTGATCTTAATTGAAGATTAAAAAACACGATAATATTATCCTGGGATGTGGAGCAATTGAACCGGAGCACCCCACTGCCCCCCGGGAGTGCAATGTTGTTGTTTTCCGGAAGATCCTTTATTCGATACCCTTCGGGAATTTTAATGTTGGCCATGTACTTGTAATTTCGCCAGTACCCAAAATCGACGGGATAATTTCGCTCCGAGCTTTTAAAAGGGTTCGTTTGGAAAAAGCGAATCAAAAAAGGGTTGAAGTAGAGGTTTTTAGAGGTATTCAGGTTTTCGAGTTCGAAGGTAAAATGCTCCATCAACATATTCTCATTGGATTTATCCTCGTCAATGTTGTACTCATTGATATAAAAATCGCCATTGGTGCTGTTCTCCACCTCCTCCAAATATTCCTGATTGGAAATACTTGCCAAATGGTTATTTTTAAAATAGGCCTCATAACCTCTTGAAATCTCATCAAAGTTTCCTTTGGCAGTACCGTCCTCAAAGTTCAGGTTTAACCGTAACATTACTTCTTTGCTATTGCCCTTGGGGGCTTCAATGTCGAACCAATAGCTCTCCCCATCCAGGTCCATTACCCTACCGTAATAGTTTAGGCATCGAAACGGCAGCATTCCAAAGGGCAACTGTTTTTCCGTTGCATCCAACAGGTAGGTGGTGCCATCAATATCCAATTTGGCAACCACATAATTAAAGTCGGACATTACCGGATGGCTTTTTTTGGGCAGACCATGGGCCCGAGTGGACAACAGCATCAAATCTGCATCCATTCCTGCCGCATTGAGCAGATTTATAAGGGTAATATTGATTTCAGCAACATTTCCCACACCTTCATCAAATGCTTTTTTAACCTTGTTGTCCCTAAAAATACCGAACTTTCCGTTCCATGAATAATGGGATTTAACAAAGTTGTAGAGGTTTTTGGCCTTGGTGAGGTCTTCTTCCTTTCCTGCTAGGATATCGAGGGGCAGGTTTCGTTCAAAGTAATTTTTCTTCCTAAGCTGACCACCGATGTCCCCATCTGTTCTAAATTCCTTGTCCACATCTTTCCATGATTTGGTATATCGCTCCTTAACGCCCCTGAAGCTCTGGTATTCGGAAAGTTCAAATTCCAATCTGGATTTATAGTTGGAAGGAGCCAACATATATTCCTCGTCACTTTTAAAAGCCGGAACATCCTCCATCACATACCTGAGCACCTCACAATCTGCCTGTTGACTTGTCCCTGGAATACTGAAACAACTTTTTTTAATGGTCGCCTCGTTCACATCCAAGGGAATGTTGCCCAACAACGACCTGTTGTAGATATAATTTCCCGGAATTTTCGCATGGTACTCTGTGTAAATCTTGGGGATATTATCCTGAAAGTCCCATCCATTCAAGTTATAAAAAAATGGGGATTGGATTTCGTAGGTATATTCCAAAATGGAACCGTTTTGCACATTCGAAAAAGTAAATCTTTTCTCCGACCAATGCTCGCTCACCTCAACATCGAATACATTATGGGCCATTACATTGTGCTTTGCCCCATTGGTATGGGTTATGGCCCTAATGTCGTTCACTCTTTCGGTGCCATTGTCCGAGTGGTAATAGGGGATACTTATTTCCGCTTCCGAGAAACCCTGTTTATCTAAAATTTTAATTTTGGCGTGGTATTTTTTTATCAACCAGACGTAATCTCTCCTTACCTCAAAATAGTTTTCGCCTTTCTCGTATAGATAAACTGCATGGGCGGTTGTATCTTTTTCGTAGCTTCTTAATCCGGACTCGAAATCGGTCAGCTCGCCGAATTCCACTTGTTGTCCCAGCAAGGCAATGCTTTTCAGGAGCAGCAAGAGTAAACCGAATCTTTTCATGGGAATGTTATAGTTTTGTAAGGATTACCTTTTCAGCTTCCTTTTTGATAATGTGAGCGTAAAACTCCTTTAAATCCAAATAATAGTCCGCCGGAATCACAGGGGTATTGAGTTCGGTTTCGACACGTGCATTGATCATGTTGTTTTCAGCAGATATGTTATACTTGAATTGTCCCAAGTTTTCAGGAAGGGCCACTGCGATGGGCTCCGGTACTGACTCAACGGCATATCCTTCGGGAATATTGATTGTGATAATGTATTTATCCGCCCAAGGATATCCGTAATAGACAGGAAATTCCCTTTTTTCGGTTTTAAATGGATTTTCACTTGTAGTGAGGTGAAAAAGAGGCGAGAGGTACAATTTGCCGGCTATTTTCTCATAAGCTGACTCCTTCGTATAGGTGAAAGTTTGAACAATGGGCTTGGACAGTTCGTATTGATTCTGAAGCTTAAAGTCTGAGATTTCCAGATCGCCATATCTTTTTTCCAGTTCATCCAAATACGTGTCCTCAGAACCTTCTCCAAAATTTTCCCTGAAAATAAAGGCATTGTTTGCCGTGTACTGTTGCCTGCACCTTCCCTGAATGGAACCATCTTCGTTTAGGTCAACGCTTAACATTATGGCATCGAGTGATTTTGTTTTGGGCATAAGGTTTACTTCCCTGGAAGTGCCATCCTCTCGAATAAGCCTACCAAACCAGTTTAATGCCCGCATGGGGAGTACGTCTGGGAATGCATTTTTTTCAGTGGCGTCTAAAAGAATCAACCCATTGTCGAGTTGTAGGCCCGATACTACATAATTGAACCCATCACTGGTTGGAAACAAAGGAATACCATTGGATCTTGTGCTGACCAAAACAGGATTGGCATTTAAGCCGGCATACCTGAGCATTGCCGTAAGCATTAAATTGATTTCGGCCACATTACCTTTACCTTCCTTGTAGGCCTTTCGAATTCCTTGACTGCTGCATCCAACACCCACAAAATTATCCCAATTCATTTTGGTCTTTACAAACTGAAAGAGGGCCATTGCCTTTTCCGAATCCGATGAAAGTCCTTGGATAATTTGATCTACATCCTTATCAAAATAGTTTTTCCGGTTCAGTTCCCCCCCAAAGCTATCGTAGTCATAAATGGACTTGGCCACATCTTCCCAGGTTAAGCTATAGTTTTTAAATGGTTCGTTAGGAAAACGGGTGGAAGCCAGTTCAAATTTGATCGAAGACCTAAAATTGTCAATGTTACTGGTATATTTTTCATCCAGCAGTGCAGGAATATTGGAAACCTCCATCGTATAGACATTCTCCACAAAGTTTAGGGTCCCGCTCTTATGGGTGGTACGCCCTAACCTGCCCATTTGATCAGAACTTCTGTAAGAGACGTTCATTGATCTATTCTCTTGGGATTGATCAAATTTTATGGGGTGAAATCCCCGACTGTACTGCTTGAATAGAAAATACTCCGGAATCTCCAAACGCACTTGGGCGTAATCCACCGGAATATTGTACTGGAACTTGAACTCGTCGACACTCCAATACATAGGGGAAACGATTTTGTACTCGATATCCAACACACTACCTTCTTTCACTTCGGGCATGGTAATGGATGCCTTACTGCGATATTCGTTCACTTCTTCTATAAAGACACCATCATTCTTCAATTTGGTATCCACCACTTTACCATCCACTATATTAAAGGTAAACCCTTTAACACCCGAAATATCCTCTCTGTTATTGCCCCCAGCATAGAGTGGAACTTGAAGTGTGGCCCAATCGAATCCTTCCCTGTTATAAATTTTTATGCGGTAATGCACCTCCCTAACAAGGCTCCAACCTGTTTCGTACTGGTAGTTATAACGTACCCATTCGTTTTTGTGGAGTATGGCTGCATTGGCCCCAGGATACATAGCATGCTGTGTTGCAGACACTTCCTCTTTGGACACTTTTCCAAACTTTACTTCTTTAGCACCTACTACTGTTTGCTGAACCAGCAAAAGCAGAAATAATAATCTTAATCCCATGATTCCTTTTTGGTTAAAATGATTTTTCCGTTGTCATATCCAGCAACCTTCTTTCTAAAATCTCGATACATCTTGTAATCTTCTTTTGGATACTCTCCCGATTTTATGAGCAGTCGCCTTTTGTAAACAAGCACACCGGGTTCTTTGGGTTCCATCGATACAGAATAGGAACCAAACTTGGTTTCTTCATTTACGGGGAGCAGCAAGGTTTCTGGAACATAGCCTTCCGGTAAATGGATGGTAAACTCATCCTCATCCAGATAGCCCCGGGAAATGACCAGCGGCATCTTTCTATTTCTCACCCTATCTGGAACACCTAAGTTTCTGTTCGATATGTTTGGTGCGAACAAGAGTTTGTCCCCAGCACTAGAAAGGTAATTGTCGGCCTTGAACTCCACGGTTTCCACAAACTCGATTTCATCTTCATTATTTTGATAGGCAACCTCTCCCAACTTTAGGTTTTGAACATAATTCCAGTAGGTTTTATAGAATTCCTCTTGCTCCGACCGAGTATTTGTGGTTCTCCAATATTTTTGATCGTACTGGGATCCCCTCGAAAATATTTTTACTTGACCGATTACGTCCTTTTTATCCTTCAATTGAAAATTGGCTTGGGTAAACTGGTAATTTTCTTCATCAAGATTCTCTTTGGTCCTGACCAATTCACCGCCTTGGGGAGTGACTTTAAGCACATTCCGATTGTCGGTAAATGTCCCCAAATGATTAATGGGTGTTGTTTGACTCGTGCACTCCAACCAAACTTCCTCATTCCCTAGGGGTACATTCAAAAAAACGTGATTTCCCTGCATGGAAGGAAAATTCTTATCCAAATGCCTTATCTGGGGGCCGGCGTGCACAACGGTATAGTACGACTCCACCCCAACGGCCTTCAGCAATGCTTTGGTATAATTGGTAAGCCCTTTACAATCTCCATATTTTACACGGTCTACATCCGATGCGCTAATGGGCATCCATCCGCCTATTCCCAATTGAACACTGATATATCTGGTGTTCTCCTGCACATAATCGTATACTATCTTTGTTTTCTCCAAAGGGTCGGATATTCCAACCACCAGGTTTTTAATATATGAAATCGTGGATTCGGACAATGCATCCCTGCCCTCCAAAAGCTCATCGTGCATCCATTTGCCCAATTCTTGCCATGTTGTGGCCCTGCCATTAATGCCCTCCAAATGAAATTCGTTCATTGCAATTTTTATATGGGGTGCAAAATCGCGAAATGCAGGGGACAAGGGTTCGCGCTCCAAGGGTCTTAAGTTTTTGGCCTTGTAGGCTATACCAGTTACAGTCTCGATGCGTTCAACCTGATAGGGTTCTAAATTCTCTTCCTTATGCCTAAACGGTATGTCGCATTCTACGGTAAAGGAAAACTCGCTCCTTTCGGTTCCGACCCGATAATCGTCCAAAAAGGACCAATTTGGGGCAAATGCCGTATTAGGAGTTGAATACTCTTTGGTAAACTCAACGGTATAGGGATATTGCGAGGGTGTATATTTCATGACCAAAACCCGTGATTCAGAATAAAGCGTTCCTCCACCAATGGCACTTTGGTCTAAAAAGTCCCTTTTTTTGATTTTTTTGATTTCTTCGCCGCGTGCATCATAAATAATAGCTTCCAGCTTGGAGACCTTATCGTTTTTTTCGTAAAAGGCATAGGCATGGATATGCGCGTTCCCTTTTTCGTTCAATACCGTGACCACCCTTTTACCGGTAACAGTCATTTTGTCCAAGGCTTCGACCACAACGTCCATTTTATCCAAGCGTACAACTGCATCGGCGCTTTGGCGCAATTCTTTTGGTATGGAGCCTACATTATAGGCTTGAGAAAACGAAAAATGAAAAAGTAAGCTAAATAAGGAGAAGAAAAAGAATCGCATTCGTTTATTAGGAAATGGTTAGTTAGGTAACGGTAAAGTGATCAATTTCCTACAAGAAAGATATTTTTTTCGACAAAAAGTAATTATTCCCTGTTTTTTGTATCAATAGAAATAGTCACAGGGCCATCATTAAGAAGCTCAACCTTCATGTCGGCGCCAAAAATTCCCGTACCCACTTTTTTACCCTGTTTCTGTTCCAAAACTTGAACAAATTTTTCGTACATGGGTATAGCTACATCTGGTTTTGCAGCTTTTATGTAAGATGGACGGTTCCCTTTTTTTGTTTGGGCATGGAGTGTAAACTGGCTAACTACGATAATTTCCCCGTCAATATCAACAACCGAACGATTCATTACATCCTTATCATCATTGAAAATACGGAGGTTCACAATTTTATTGGTCAGCCAATCAATATCCTTTTGGCCATCGGCATCCTCGATGCCCAACAACACTAAAAGTCCCTTTTGAATAGATGAAACTACCTTTCCATCGACTGTAACACTCGCTTTAGAAACTCGTTGCAATACTGCTCTCATTATCTTTACCTATACGGATTGTCCTCATCCCCCATTAGCATTTGAACATAACTGCGGTAACGGCTTGCGGAAATCCCATCATTTTCCAAAGCTTCTTTTACTGCACATTTAGGTTCGTCCAAATGAAGGCAATTGTTAAACTTACATTCTGATTTTAAGGCAAAAAATTCTGGAAAATAATTGCCGATTTCATGTTTTTCCATATCCACGATGCCAAATCCCTTTATTCCTGGGGTATCAATAATACGGGCATCAAAAGATAAATCGTACATCTCTGCAAAAGTTGTGGTGTGCTGTCCCTGCATATGCTGCTCGGAAATTTCGGCTGTCTTTAGTTGCATCCCGGGTTCCAGTGCATTGACCAAAGTGGACTTTCCCACACCGGAATGACCAGCAAACATACTTGTCTTGCCCACCATCAGTTCCTTTACCTTATCCACGTTCTTAGCTGTTTTTGCTTCAATTTGTATGCAAGGGTAGCCAATTTTGGTGTAAAGGTCGATTAGATAGGCAACCTCACCCTTCTCCTCTGGACCGTATACATCCATCTTATTGAAAAGAAGCACTACGGGAATGTAGTATGCCTCTGCAGTGACCAAAAACCGATCTATAAAACTGGTGAAAGTGGGCGGGTTGTTGAGGGTGATCAACAAAAAAACCTGATCAAGGTTGGAAGCAATAATATGGGTCTGTTTGGAAAGTTTCACCGACTTGCGAACGATATAATTTTTGCGTTCACCTATCTTATGGATAACACCAAGGGTCTCATCCCCAATATTTTCCAACTCAAACTCCACATGATCTCCAACAGCAACCGGATTGGTGCTTTTAATTCCCTGTGTTCGGAACTTTCCCTTAATACGGCATTCGTAAAACTCCCCTTCCGAGGATTTTACGGTATACCAGCTTCCCGTTGATTTATAAACAGTTCCATCCACTATTTGTTCACATTTTGATTACAAAGAAACAATATTCCTGCTTTTTCGTCGTATATCTTTATTAAGAGTTTTAACAATCATTAACATTTTAATCATGAAAAAAATCATTTTGGCCGCAGTGGTACTATTTGCAGCAACTTTTACCATGAGCGCTCAACAGTACCATGTAGTTACCAGCGTTGAATCCATAGTACCCAACGGTTTGGGACGGTCTAGGATCATAAACGCCTTGGAAGATAAGGATTACAAAGAGTTTACAAGTGTCCAAACCGAGGATGACAATACCCGTAACAAATCCAAAAGAAACGAAATCCGTGTAAAGAATTTTGAGGAAACCAAGCTATTGAACTTCTACAATATAGGCGGTATCCGTTTTCAGAACATTGCGGCCAACGATGCCCTTATCACTTCCATGATCAACGATATGGTTTCCAATGGATGGGAGCTGGCCTTTGTGGTAAGCGGTGTGGAAAGTGAAGGTGGTAAAGGAGACGGACAAGGTATTTTTATAACCCGTTACATCTTTAAAAAGTAAATGCTTCCTTAGTCATCAAACAAAAAGAGGGTGAATTCTAAAAATCTCGTTATCTGTTAGTTCGAGCACAGTCGAGAACCTAAAGTAATTTGATAATCAATGGGTTTCGACTGCGCTCAACCTGACAAATTCAAACTTTTGTTGCTTTTTATACCTTTAGTTTGCAAGTGTATTATATTTAAAAGAGAAAAGAATAGGTGAACTAATTTTTAGACTAAGTAATCTTATAGGAGGACTTAAAGGCTGAAGTAGACCTATTCCTTTTCCCTTTTAGTTGATAGAGCCCATTAGAATTATAGGTTTCCAGACCTAGTAAAGGTATCAGCTTAATCAACATATTGTTTCACTTGTAAACCAAAAATAATGAATTATTCTTGTTATGTGGGAATCGATGTTTCCAAATCTGTTTTCGACGCTTACTTTATTTCTTCTTCAAAATCCTCACATAAGGCATTCCCCAATACAGAAGAGGGTTTTGCCCATTTATTGGAATGGCTTGGAATAAATGGTGAGGATGTGCACAACACTTTGTTCTGTGCTGAAAATATGGGTGATTACGTCCTGGATCTATCTGTTTGGTTGTATTCCAGGGAACTTCCTGTTGCCATGGCCTGTCCGTTGGACATAAAAAAATCCTTGGGGATACAACGCGGAAAAACGGATAGGGTCGATGCACTGAAGATTGCTCGATACGCGAAAAAAAACCATTCCGAATTGCCTTTGTTCACACCAAAAGAGGAAGCGGTCGAACAACTCAAAAGTTGGATGATCATCAGGAATCAATTGGTAAAGCAGCAAACAGCCTTGTTAAAAATATTGAGGGGTCAAAAGCTACAGGGCAAGCATTACGACAAAACCTCCCAAGTGTCTTTCTTGACGGAAAGACTTGACAGGTTGAAACTGGAGATAAAACAGGTGGAAAAACAAATGGGGGAGTTAATGGCAGAGCATTCGTCCATCCAAAAAAACTCCCGACTGCTGGAATCAATCCCGGGAATTGGCTTTATAAATGCCTGTATGCTAATATGCGCAACGCATAACTTCAATAAGTTTAACGACCATAGAAAATTCGCTTGTTACTCTGGCATAGCCCCTTTTGAATATTCTTCAGGTTCTTCCGTTCGGGGCAAAACCAAGGTGTCACCCATAGCAAATAAAAAAATAAAGGTTTATCTGACCAGTGCGGCCATTACCGCTGTGCGTTGGGATGAACAGCTCAAAAAATACTACCTGCGCAAAATAGGGGAGGGAAAACACAAGGCCTCTGTATTGAATGCCGTAAAGGCCAAATTGGTCGCTAGGTGCTTTGCCGTTATAAAAAGACAGCAGCCTTTTGTTAAGTTGGATTATTAAAAAGACCTTTCAAAAAATTGAAAGGCCTTGATTTTTGCTGAAATTTCTTGCTTGTTAACTTAGAATTCACCCTCTTTTTTATTGATTTAAATTTTCATTAATCCTTAATGTAGACCCTTCCTCCAACAAAGGTTTTTTTATGGACTGTTTGCGGATTCCCGTAAACATACACATCGCCGCCCGCCTTTACGTTGATGTCCACAAGTTCAGATGCAAATACATCTGCCTCACCGCCGGCCGATATCTTAACGTCGGTTGTGGTTGTCCTTAGCGCCCTTCCTTCAAAAATACCACCTGTGTTGAGCACAACCGTTTGGTTTTTTGCCAAACCTGAGGCTTGAACAATACCTCCCGTCACCGCCCTTATGTCGGCATAATCCACATCCATTCCAATACGAATGGTTGCCCCTTCTTGGGCCCGCAGTTCAATTTTGCTTTTCTGTACCATTTCGTTGCACGTAATCTGGGCTCCTTCGTTACCATCGATTACGTCCAAATTGGTATAGTAGACCTCGATCAGGGTGTCCTCGCCCTGAAACTTTTTGTCCAATTGCATTCTGAGTTTCAAGGTTCCATTTTTGTTGGTCCATTTAATGTCATCGACGTTCCAGCCTTTGATCATGATCTTGTTTTCATCGGATTGAATCAAATTGACCTCGATCAAATCAAAAACCTTGATCTTGTTGAACTCACCAACTTCCATATCAATGATTCGTTGCGAAAACATGACCAAGGGAAGCAAAAGAAGACTTAGTGTGTACATTTTTTTCATGATAGCGTGTTTTTACTCCTGAAAGATGATGCTTTTGTGGAATTGTTACAGTTTGAAACAAAAAAACTATTTGCAACCCTGGAATTTAACCAAAGCCACAAATAGTTCTTCGACAATCCTGATTAAAAAAGTGATTGCCCGCAATCAATTAAAAAATCAAGCTAGGCGTTGATGATTTTTTCTTGGTGGTTAATGGATTCCTGATGGATCGCTTTGAACATCTTCAAAATAAATTCCTCGCTCAATCCGCGTTGTTCACCTTCCAAGATCATGTTGCCCAAAATGGCGTTCCAACGATTGCTTTGGAGCACGGCTACGTTCTTTTGCTTTTTCAGTTCGCCAATGCCATCGGAAACTTTCATTCTTTTCCCCAAAAGGTCGATCAATTGATTGTCCAATACATCAATCTGGGCTCTTAGGTTACTCAAACTGTTCTTGTATTCCGCTTCCTCGTCGGTTTCTTTCCTGATACGCAAATCTTTCATGATCTGAACCAATTTTTGGGGGGTTACCTGTTGTGCGGCATCGCTCCATGCATTGTCCGGGTCATAGTGTGTTTCAATCATTAAACCATCAAAGTTCAAGTCCAAAGCCGTTTGTGATACATCAAAGATCATATCACGCTTTCCTGTAATATGGCTTGGGTCGTTTATAATGGGTAGATCAGGGAATTTGGTCTGTAGCTCAATGGCCAACTGCCATTCCGGAATATTACGGTACTTGGTTTTTTCGTAGGTCGAGAATCCTCTGTGGATTACCCCCAATTTTTCAATATTGGCGGAGTGCAAACGCTCCACAGCACCCAACCAAAGGGATAAATCTGGATTTACAGGATTTTTCACCAAAACAATTTTATCGGTTCCTTCCAGGGCATCGGCAATTTCTTGAACGATGAACGGACTTACGGTAGAACGCGCTCCGATCCACAACAAATCCACATCGTGCTCCAAGGCAAGGTCAACGTGTGCCCTATTGGCAACTTCCGTAGCGGTTTTCAAACCGGTTTCCTCCTTTACTTTTTGCAACCACTTTAATCCAATGGCCCCGACTCCTTCAAAATTTCCCGGACGAGTTCTTGGTTTCCAGATTCCAGCACGGTAGTAGCTCACATCGGTATCTTTAAGATCGTGTGCAATTTTTAGCACTTGGTCTTCGGTTTCCGCACTGCACGGACCTGCAACTACCAAGGGATGACCCAAATTCATGTCATCCAACCATTTCCTCATTTCCTTTTTGTTTTCCATAATACGCTCTATTTTTTTGTAAGTGGTATTCCTTTTAGTATTTGTTTTATTTTATTGGTATTACTCATTTCTAGGTGGACATTTTCAAAATCGTTGTCCAATATCAGTTGTTTGAACGTGGTCAGGTTCTGAATGTACTCTTCCAGCGTTTCCACAACATTGTCTTTATTCTGTTCAAAAATCGGTGCCCACATATCGGGCGAACTTTTTGCCAAGCGAACGGTGCTCTCAAAACCACTCCCCGCCATGTCAAAAATATCACGCTCATTTTTTTCTTTCTCAATAACTGTCTTTCCCAACATAAAAGAGCTAATGTGTGATAAATGGGATACGTAGGCGATATGTTTGTCATGTGCTTCGGGGTTCATGTATCGAATCCGCATGCCGATGTCCTGAAAAATGGCCAACGCTTTTTCCTGAAGCTTGAAGGCTGTTTTTTCCACTTCGCAAATAATCATGGTCTTGCCTGTGTACAATCCTTCAAATGCCGCTGCCGGACCCGAAAATTCGGTACCCGCAATAGGGTGGCAGGCCATAAAATTCCTTCGTTTGGGATGGTTTTCAACCTGCTCGCATATCAAACGTTTGGTGGACCCTGCATCCATCACCACGGTTTCTTCTCCGGATGCATCCAGTATTTTGGGCAATTCGGTGACCAAAACGTTCACCGGAATACCCACGTAGACCATATCGGCCGTTTCCAGATCAGAGTAATCCCCTTTTCTGTCTATAATTTGAAGTTCCAGGGCTTCGTCCAGATGAACATCGCTTTTGTCCACACCAATAATCTCCACTTCGGGATGTAATTTTTTCACATCTTTGGCAAAGGAACCCCCAATCAATCCAACTCCTATGATGACTGTTTTCATAATCTAAAATCTTTCAATGGCTTCTTTTATTTTTTCTTCATTTACACAAAGGGAAAAACGAATGTAGCCTTCTCCATTGCTTCCAAAAATGGTTCCCGGGGCAATAAAAATATCTTTATCGTACAATACCTCATCTATAAATTCTTCGGATGGCCCAGCTCCTTCGGGCAATTTGCACCAAACAAACATCCCAACTGCATTTTTATCGTAAGTACATCCCAATTTGTCAGCCAACTTAAACATCGATTCACGTCTTTTGGTGTACACCTCGCCCAATGCTTCAAACCATTCTGGACCACTTTGCAAAGCTGCAATCGCCCCTTTTTGGATTCCGTAGAACATCCCGGAGTCCATATTGCTCTTCACTTTCAACACAGCATTGATGTGTTCCGAACTTCCAAGAACCATCCCCACACGCCAACCTGCCATATTAAAAGTCTTGCTCAAACTGTTCAGCTCCAAGGTGCAAATTTTTGCCCCAGCTATGGATAAGATACTGGTTGGATTGCTGGACAATACAAAACTGTAGGGGTTGTCATTCACCAAAAGAATCCCGTTGGCTTTTGCAAAATTGACCAATGACTCCAGTTGTTCCTTAGTCGCAGTCGCACCCGTGGGCATGTGCGGATAACTGATCCACATGAGTTTCACCTTGGACAAATCCTTTTTGGAGAGCTCCTCCAAATCGGGGAACCAACCGTTTTCTGCTTTTAAGTCGTAATTGACCGCTTTTCCACCCACCAAATTGGTGACCGATGCATAGGTGGGATAGCCCGGGTTCGGCAACAGCACTTCATCTCCTTCATTTAAAAAGGCCATACTAATGTGCATAATTCCTTCCTTGGAACCCATCAAGGGCAAAATTTCGGTGCTGGGGTCCACCGATACAGCAAACTTTTGCTGATAGAAATCCGCAATGGCCTCCCTTAATTGTGGCAATCCTTGGTAGCTTTGGTATTGATGCGCTCCCGCCTCGATAATGGAATCCCGAAGGGTTTCCAATACCTGTGGTGACGGTGCCAAATCCGGACTACCAATCCCCATATTTATGATGGGTTTGCCCTGGGCAATCAACCCCCTTACCTCTCTTAATTTTTTGGAAAAGTAGTATTCCTGTACGCTATTTAGCCTATCTGCTGTTACCATTACAACAATGCATTTTTATATTCCCCCAAAACCTTGAAATCTTCGGCCATGATCTGCATCAAAGACTTGGTCTTGGCAAAGTGCTCATATTTATCAAAAGTTACATCCACAAAAAACGCATACTTCCATGGGGTCTCGATTACGGGCAAGGACTGGATTTTGGTAAGGTTCATATTGCAATCGCTCATCACGTTCAACACAGTTGCCAAACTGCCCCTTTTGTGATCGGTTATAAATCGCAACGATGCCTTGTTGATTTCCTCCTCTGGAAGTACTTTGTTTTGCTTTTTAAGAATGATGAACCGCGTGGAATTATTCACGATGGTCTGTATGTTGTCCGCAATTATGTCCAGATCGTACAGATCGGCAGCCATTTTTGGGGCTATCGCCCCGATGTGTTCCAAGTTTTCATCTTTGATTCTTTTGGCCGTCTCCGCTGTATCCACACTTTCCACCAATTTAATTTGGGGATGCGCCTTAAAAAACTCCTTGCACTGCAACAGCGCCATAGGGTGCGAATGCACTTCTTGGACATCATCAAAAGATTTTCCCTTCATCACCATTAGGTTATGGTGGATGTTTAGATAATGCTCCCCGATTACATGAATGTTGTTGTGATACACCAAGTTGTAATTGGGTATAATCGAACCGGCGATGGAGTTTTCAATGGCCATTATACCTTTATCGGCGGTACCGATCAACAAATTGTCCACGACTGCATCAAAAGAGTTGCACTCTAGCAACTCAATATCATCTCCAAAAAAATCCGTGGCAACCTGATGGTGGTTGGATCCCTTTATTCCTTGTATGGCGACTTTTATTAATTCCATTGCAAAAAAAAAGCCCCGATTGTATCGGGACTTTATAAATTGGTTATACTTTAAACGTATCTACAATAGTCCCGTTCCTCTTTGAAAAAAGAAGTAAAAATAAAAACGGTTCCAGAAATACGTGTTTGTCATCTCGTTGTTAATTGTCGGCTAATTTAGGTATTCAATTTGAAACACACAGACATTCCCAAATTTTTTTTGATTTTTTTCAAAAAAGAGATTTTCACTGCACATTATTTGACAGAAACCATGCTTTTTTAAGAATTCCTATTTCCGCGATTACCCCTGAGCATTTCCAAACCACATTTCCTAGATTTTGAAACCCAAGGATTAAACCATCTAAAAGTGTATTTTTGATTCGACTCTAAGGCTTCACAATGAAAAATGGAAGGTATACTTTAAGAGAAAAGCCAAAATTTGAAATTGATTTGTCCGATAATTCCATTAAAATAATTGATAAAAGCAAGGTTCAGTCAAACTCATCATTTATACTTGATAAGATTGAAACCTTTGAAACAAAAGAAAGAGGAACCAATTGGTTGATTACCATCCTTAGTTTTGTTGTGGAAATCTTTTCGGGTATTTCCGTTCCCGGAAAATATTCAGAAGGTTCACAATTGCTTATGGAATATCAAGGAAGTACATTTAAGTATTATCTGAATGATTGTGACCTGAATCTTTTGAGTGAAATTCAAAACAAACTACAAAACATAACCCAATAAATGTCCATCACCGTACAGAACATAACAAAAACCTTTGGTTCGCAAAAAGCATTGAACAATGTTTCGTTTACCATAAACAAGGGAGAAGTCGTAGGTTTTTTAGGGCCAAACGGTGCCGGAAAATCCACCATGATGCGAATTTTGACCACTTTTTATAAAGCGGACAATGGTAAAGCAGCTGTAAATGGTTTTGATGTGTTGGAGGCTGAAAAAGACGTTCAAAAAAGTATTGGGTACCTGCCAGAGCACAATCCGCTGTACTTGGAAATGTATGTAAAAGAGTTTTTGGCCTTTAATGCGGATGTCCACAAGGTGGACAAATCCAAAATAAATGAGGTGATAGCGCAAACAGGACTCTCTCCTGAAGCCCACAAAAAAATCGGACAGCTATCCAAAGGATACCGCCAGCGTGTTGGGCTTGCCGCTGCGTTACTGCACAATCCCGAAGTTTTGATCTTGGATGAACCCACCACGGGACTCGACCCCAACCAATTGATCGAGATCCGAAAACTGATCCGGGAGATCGGCAAAGAGAAAACCATTTTACTTTCCACACATATTATGAAAGAGGTCGAAGCTGTTTGCGACCGGGTGATCATCATCAACAAAGGGGAACTGGTGGCCGACAAAAAACTGGAGGAACTTCGCGAAGCCGAGGAACAGATCATTGAAGTGGAGTTTGATTATCGTGTGGAAGAACAATTGCTACAGCAAATGCCGAATGTTTCCAAAGTGAAAAATACCGGTGGTTTCGTTTATGAAATTACCTTCAACACTTCAAAAGACATGCGACCCGTAGTGTTCGATTTTGCCCACGACAATACATTAAAAACACTACAACTCAGCAGAAAGAACAAAAATTTGGAGAGCTTGTTTACCGAACTTACTTCTTAACCTTTTCCGGTTCTGCTTGATTTGACCAAGGTTTGAAATTGTCGAAAAACCGTTGAAAATATGGTACTTTTGCGGTTCAGAAGAAAAAGGACCTATGAAGAAGAACAACGCCAAATTGGAACTTTCCAAAGAAGAAATGAAAAACTATGGCTATCAGATTGTGGATGCCATTGTGGAACATCACGCTACACAAGATCAAAAATTGCCCGTAGCCCTTGGCTCACGTGAAGAAATGGATTCTTTGTTCCTCGAAGAGGCTCCCGAAAAAGGTTCCGAACCATCTCAGGTGCTTAATTTTGTCCTGGAAAAAGTAATGACCAATAGTGCCAATATGGCGCACCCAAGGTCTTTTTCATTTGTTCCCGGCCCAAGTAATTATGTAAGCGTTATGGCCGATGCACTTGCAACGGGCTACAACATCTTCTCTGGAGGATGGGCCGCCAGTCCTGCAGCAGCTGAGCTGGAAATTGTCACCATTCAATGGTTATTGAAGATTTTTGGTTTTCCAAAGAAAAAGGGAGGCGGTATTTTTACCAGCGGCGGTTCTATGGCCAACCTTACCGCGGTGGTCACAGCTCGAAGAATAAAGTGTGGTGATGATTTCTCCAAAGCCGTGATTTATCTTTCCGACCAGGCACACTCATCCAATATTAAGGCCATTCGGGTGTTGGGCTTCAAAAAAGAACAGATCAGGGTAATTCCTACGGATAATGAATTGAAATTTTCCGTAAACAAATTGAAGAACTGTATTGCCAAAGACAGACTGGAAGGCCTTTATCCCTTCTGTTTGATAGCCACCGCGGGAACTACCAACACGGGAACGGTTGACCCATTGGTGGAATTGGGGAAAATATGCAAAAAAGAGGATATTTGGTTCCATATTGATGGTGCCTATGGCGGTGCGGCTATCTTGTCCAAAAAGGGCAAACAGGCTATGAAAGGTATCGAGAAAGCCGACTCCTTGACCGTGGACCCCCACAAATGGTTCTTCCAGCCTTATGAAATGGGCTGCCTTTTGGTTCGGAACCACAAAAACCTGAGCCATACCTTCACCGAAAAACCAGAATATTTAAGGGATATTGAAGGGAATACTTCTGAAATCAATTTTTATGACCACGGCATTCAATTGACCCGTAGGTTCAGGGCCCTAAAATTTTATATGTCCCTAAAAACCTTTGGTTTAAAGGAATTCCGAGATGCCATCACCTATAATATTGATTTGGCTGAAGAAGTGGAAACGATGTTACGGGGCAGCAAAAGTTGGGAAGTGGTTTTCCCGGCAACCTTGGCCGTCATCAACTTTAGGTACAACCCCATAAGCAAGAATTATTCAGAGAAGGAATTGGACAAAATCAACCAGTACATTTCTGAAAAAGTAGTGGAGTCACGCAAAGCATTGCTGGTCACCACTATTTTGAATGGACAAATTGTACTTCGGATGTGTCTCATCAACCCAAGAACCACCATGAAGGATGTGACCGATACGTTTGACCTCTGCAAAAAGTATGCTTTGGACATTGAGGCGAAATTGGCAAGTAAGGTTTAGACCGTACCATCAAAAATAGCATCAATGGCCAGGTCCAATTCTTTTTGCACCTTTGGATCGGTACAATTAATCAAAATGGAAACCACTTTTTGATCATTGGGATACACAAAAAGATTGGTATAAGTGCCAACACTGTTTCCCACATGACCATAAAAAGGCCTCCCCTTTGCATCTTGACTCACTTGAAATCCAAGACCGTAGTAGGTGGGTTTGCCATCTATAATTTGAGATGCCAATAATTCATCATAGATTGCTGCCTTTAGCAATTTTCGCTCTAAAATGGCTTGTCCTAGTTGTGCCACATCGTCACAGGTGGACAAATATCCGCCACCAGCCAGTTTGTATGTGTTATTTACCTCAACGGCCTCTTTAAACCCCAATGCTTTTTTGGTATAGAATTGTGCTATGTTCTCGACTGTACTCGAACTGACATCTTTTTGGGGAGGGAATGTAGTTTCCAATCCCAAAGGCATCAAAATAGTATCCTTTATATATTGTTGAAATGATATTCCGCTCGCTTCTTGCATAGCCAAGGACAGCAATACAAAATCGAAACTGTTGTATAGATAACTGGTTCCAGGCTCAAAAAACAAGGGGTCGTTTTTAAAGATTTCCATACCGTCTTTGATGGAGTAATTTTGGTTCAAAGCGTATTCCTTGCCCCGATACCCACGAATCCCTGCAGTATGACTCGCCAATTGCCGCAACGTAAAATCGTATTTCTTTTTGGGGTAATAGGGTACGTAGGTGTAAAAAGATTCATCCAAATCCACAATCCCATCCTCTACCATTTTGCCCAAGGCCAATCCAGTGATACATTTAGAAATACTAGCGATGCGAAAAACCGTACGTTTAGGATCTACCTTATCCCTGTTTTCCAAATCGGCAAATCCATATCCTTTTTGAAGTACCTTCCCACCATTATCCATAATGGTAATAGCCAAACCCGGCACTTTTTTGTCAGTGATCAAATTGTGGAGAATTATATCCACTTGCTCTAAACCTTTACCTCCGTTCATAAAACCGATCTTTAAAAATGACGAAAAGATATATTAACATCTGCAGGGTTTCCCAAGGATTTGGTTTAAATATCGAAAATAAAGAGAAATATAAAAGTTTCTGAAAACCAACTTCATTGTTAGAAGCTACATCAATCTTGGAAAATCAACTTCCCATTGTAGAGTTCCTCCACTTCTACTTCTGGTGGACGGTTAACGCTTATCACATCTCCTGTCCCTCGAATAACACCGCCTAACCGTTGTTGAGGGTTAACATAGACATCATTGGAGCCCCTGTGGCTGATACCAATTTTATCGGCGATCAAACCCTCCGCTTCAATCCTTGAATCCCCTGCGGCCACGGTAACATTAAAATTTTCGGTATTTCCTCTAAGCTTAAAGTAAGCTATGCCATTCACCACAATTCTTACCGTGGTCGAATTAAGGCTCAAATCAAAAGAGCCATCCGTTGTTCCGGTTTCAGGATTGCTAAAACTCTCGGAAATCAAGGACAAGTTGGGATAATCCAAAATACCATCACTGGAAATTAACAGGCCTGTACTACTTCGGACTTCCGTGATGTTTGGCGATGTAACATAAACGGTGGTCAGTCCATAATCGCGTATATAGTTGCAACTGTTCTCGTTTCGAAGGACAAGGCGACCATCCTCAACAACTGCTGAAACATCATTCATGAGATATTCCCCGGTCTGGATCTCTACCTGTTGTTCCTCGCCCTGTTTCAATACCACATTTAAGTTTTCAAAAACAGTAATGGCACTAAATTCAGGAACATCTACCGTGTGGCGTGCCAAATCGCCTGCATTTTGGAAACAGTCCGGCACATTATCGCCGTTGCAGGAGGCAAACAAAAAAGAAACCAGCATCAAAAACACCCCAAAAGTCCCCTCAAGGGGACGCTTTTCATTTTGAATGTTGTACTTCCTCATTTTCATAACCTGATTCCTATTCCAAATTCGATCGCCTCTGCTTTGGCCCCATGTGATTTTAATGTGATGGCACCAAAGACTTTGTCTCCAAAATACCGTTTCATCCCAATCCGGTTGTACATCCTTCCCTCAAAATCAAAAGGGTAATATACATAATATCCCAACTGGGCCACAACGCTCATTTTGTTTACGAAGAGTTCATGGCCAAGAAAAAGTCCCACTCTTTTATAGTCGGTATCCGCATCAACGTCCAACTCTGGGAATGCAATGGACTGATACCTGATCAACTCCTTTATAAAGTTGGAAAAGAAAATATCCGTTCCCAATTGAACAGCGTTTCGCTTGCCCAAACGTTTATCGGCGTAAGCAGATATAGTGGCAAAGCCATAACGCCCCATATTGATTACATCACTTTCGTTGGCTCCGCCGCGTAGCACCAGGTTATAACGGACAGGCTCAGTTATTGTCCCTTTTGGTTCGGTTGCCATGTATTCATAATTGGTTTCCTCATCAAGATTATAGGTCAATCCAAAATTTATGGCAAATGTATTGGTCGATGTATTGGGCGCTTTAAAGTTTGCATTGGAATAATGAATGAACGAAAGTCCGGCATTGACCCCCAATCCTGCAAAAAGATTTTCCCTATGATAGTTCAGCATTAATAAAGTACTGCTCAAAATATGGCTTCCGTAGGCATTGTTCCTAAAATTATCGTCTTTGTCATAAGGGTTGTTGGTGTATGCCAACCCTTGTGCCACCCGTAACTGAACGTTTCTTTTAAAGAAATAGAAATTATAGTGCCCGTACACCCCAAAATGTTCCCCAAGAGTTGGATTATTGGTGTTTTGATAGACAAATGTGTACCCTGTATCCGGATACCCAAAATCGGCCTCCCACTCTTTGTGCCCATAAGTTTTTCTGCTGATACCCAAAATCACCCCTCCAGGATGATTGGTGATCAAATGTGAAATATCTGGATTGTGCAGAAGAATGGAACCATAGAATTGGTTCACATCCAATACAAAATCCTTTGGGGCATCATCGGTTTGGCAAAACCCAAAAAATGAAGTCAAAAATACGAATAGGCTAAGTAGGCACCTCATGGGACGCTAATGTAGGAAAATTAAAAAACACCTGTATTCATAAGAAAAGAAAAGAAAGAAAAAACAAGCCTTACTTTACAGATCGGATTGTTCCGCTCCCCCGGACCCTTAACATCAACTTTTAAAAAAGTTCCTTGGCTATGGCCTCGATATTATCCGATTTTCCCATGGAGTAGTAATGCAGTACAGGAACCCCAGCTTCCCTCAATTCTTTGGATTGCTGAATGGCCCATTCCACTCCAACTTTACGCACTTCTTTATTGTTGTTGCAAGCTTCAACGGCATCAATCAGGTCTTGTGGCAGGTCTATACTGAATACTTGTGGCAATAACTGAAGGTGTCTTTTAACGGCAATGGGTTTTATTCCCGGTATAATCGGAACATCGATGCCCATTTCACGAGCGGCCTTTACAAAAGCGAAAAACTTTTGGTTATCAAAAAACATTTGTGTCACCACATAATCGGCTCCCAAATCCACCTTTTGTTTCAACCGCTTCAAATCGGACTGTAAGGATGGGGCTTCCATGTGCTTTTCGGGGTAGCCCGCCACACCAATGCAAAAGCTGTTCAGGTCAGTTGATTCAATCGAATCATGCAAATAATTGCCCTCATTAATATTTTGGATCTGTTCAACCAAATCCGTGGCATATTGGTGTCCACCTTTGGTGGGTGTAAAATATTTTTCCTCTTTTCGGGCATCGCCCCGCAACGCCATTACATTTTCTATCTCCAAATACTGGCAGTCCACTAAAAGGTACTCCGTTTCTTCTTTCGTGAAACCACCACAAAGTACATGGGGAACGGTATCCACATTGTACTTATGCTTTAATGAGGCACAAATGCCCAAAGTTCCCGGGCGTGTACGGGTCAATTTTTTGTCCAGCAACCCATCTTTCTCCTTATAAATGTACTCTTCCCTAGAGGTGGTCACATCAATAAAAGGAGGCTTAAACTCCATTAAGGGGTCGATATTCCTGTAGAGCTCTTGAATGCTTTTTCCTTTTACGGGTGGCACAATCTCAAAACTGAAAAGTGTCTCGCCGTTCGCCTTTTGTATATGGTCGGTGATTTTCATTGGTTATTGATCAACAATATTGGGAGCCAGCCATTTTTGGGCCTCCTCCAGTTTTATATCTTTTCGCTCAGCAAAATCCTTAACTTGGTCTTGCTTTATTTTTCCCAATCCAAAATATTTGGCCTGGGGATGTCCAAAATAATACCCACTGACACTTGCAGCGGGCCACATGGCCAGACTATCGGTAAGTTTCACACCTATTTTTTCTTCCACGTCCATCATCTCCCAAATGGTAAGTTTCTCCAAGTGGTCGGGACAGGCAGGGTAACCGGGTGCGGGTCGGATACCTCGATATTTTTCTTTGATCAGCTCCGTATTGTCGAGGTTTTCATCCACTGCATAGCCCCAATATTTGGTTCGGACTTCTTTGTGAAGATATTCTGCAAAAGCCTCTGCGAACCTGTCCGCCAAAGCTTTGATCATAATGGAATTGTAATCATCGTGATTTTTTTCAAACTCAGCGGCCAATTCTTGGGTACCAAAACCTGCACTCACGCAAAAACAACCTATGTAATCTTGAATTCCTGAATCCTTGGGGGCGATAAAATCAGCCAATGCGATATTGGGAACCCCTTCGCGTTTCTTCAATTGTTGACGAAGGGTTCTAAAAATGAAGGTTTCATCATCATTTTCAACTTCTATATCATCTTCATTGATTTGACTGGCAGGAAACAACCCGAAAATGGCCTTGGCCTTCAATAGTTTTTCATCCAACACTTGGTTCAAAAGCTCTTTGGCATCTTTAAAGAGTTCTTTAGCCTGTTCTCCAACAACCTCATCGGTCAAAATATCGGGGTATTTTCCGTGCAGGTCCCAGCTTCGAAAGAATGGGGACCAATCAATAAACTCTTCCAATTTGGTCAAATCAAAATCTTCCCAGACCTCAATGCCCAACTGGTTTGGTTTTTTAATGTCGGATGGATCCCACTCGATTTGAAGTTTGTTCTTCCTTGCTTGCTCCACGGTCAAATATTCCTTCTGCTTGCCACGTTTCAAAAACTTGTCCCTGAAGCTTTCATAATCCAGCTTGATGGCTTTTTTATAACCCGCAGAAGTCTCATCCTGAAGCAAATCGCCCACTACTGTCACGGCTCTTGAGGCATCGTTCACATGTACCACAGCTTGACTGTATTGAGGGTCGATCTTCACTGCCGTATGGGCTTTGCTCGTGGTAGCACCGCCAATCAACAGCGGAACCTCAAAGTTTTGGCGCTCCATTTCTTTGGCCAAAAATACCATTTCATCCAAGGATGGGGTAATCAACCCGCTCAAACCGATAATATCGACCTGTTTTTCCTTGGCCGCGTTTATAATTTTTTCCGGTGGCACCATCACTCCAAGATCCACGATTTCGTAGTTGTTGCAGGCAAGCACTACGCTCACTATATTTTTTCCAATATCGTGCACATCGCCCTTAACGGTGGCCATCAGTATTTTTCCGGCCGCCTTGGCATTTTTGTCTTTGGATGCTTCAATATATGGCGTCAAATAGGCAACAGCCTTCTTCATCACCCTAGCGGACTTTACCACCTGTGGCAGAAACATTTTCCCGCTTCCAAAGAGATCGCCCACCACGTTCATTCCGGTCATCAAATTGCCTTCTATAACATGTAAAGGTTTGGCAGCCTGCTGGCGGGCCTCTTCCACATCTTCAATAATATATTGGTCTATTCCCTTGACCAAGGCACGGGTAATACGGTCTTGTAGCGGTTCTTCCCTCCACGAAAGGTCTACTTTGCTTTCCTTTGTGGTTCCCACAACGGTTTCCGCAAATTCCAATAGGCGTTCGGTGGCATCGTCCCGCCTATCCAATAGTACATCTTCTACATGTTCGAGCAGGTCTTTGGGTATGTCATCATAGACCTCCAACATGGTAGGGTTTACGATCCCGATATTCATCCCGGCCTTAATGGCATGGAACAAAAAGGCTGAATTTATGGCCTCCCGCACTGGATTGTTTCCCCTAAAGGAGAACGAAACATTGCTCACTCCCCCACTGACGCTGCAATAGGGAAGGTTTGCCTTTACCCAACGGGTTGCTTCTATAAAATCTACGGCATTACGCCTGTGCTCCTCCATTCCCGTGGCCACAGGAAAAATGTTCAGGTCGAAAATGATGTCCTCTGGAGGGAATTTTACCTTATTGACCAGCACATCATAAGATCGTTTGGCAATTTCAATACGACGTTCCAAGTTATCGGCTTGCCCAACTTCATCAAAGGCCATAACAATAACTGCGGCACCATATCGCTTGATCAATTTGGCATGGCGGATAAATTCTTCTTCCCCTTCCTTGAGACTGATGGAATTCACCACACATTTACCTTGTACTACCTGAAGTCCGGCTTCGATGATTTCCCATTTGGAACTATCGATCATGATGGGCACTCGGGCAATATCGGGTTCGGAAACGATCAAGTTCAAAAACTTGACCATGGCTTTTTCACCATCTATCAGGCCATCATCCATGTTCACATCAATGATCTGGGCACCACCCTCCACTTGATCGCGGGCAATATCCAGGGCCTCATCAAACTTTTCTTCTTTAATGAGCCTTAAAAACCGTTTGGAACCCGCCACATTGGTGCGTTCCCCTACGTTAATGAAATTGCTTTCCGGGGTAATAATCAAGGGTTCGAGTCCGCTCAGCTTCAAATATCGTTGTTCGTTGTTCGTTGCCATAACTATGCTGGAGTCAGAAGTTTTCTCGGTTCATAATCCTTTACCACATTGGCAATGGCCTTTATATGCTCTGGAGTGGTTCCACAACATCCGCCAACTATGTTGACCAATCCTTTGTCCACATATTCTTTGACCTGTGCTGCCATTTGTTCGGGTGTTTCGTCGTATTCGCCAAAGGCATTGGGCAATCCTGCATTGGGGTGGGCGGAGGTAGCAAATTCCGATTTTGCCGAAATCACCTCCAAATGGGGCACCAATTGTTTGGCTCCCAAGGCACAATTGAATCCAATGGACAAAATGGGAATATGGGAAACCGAAATCAAAAAGGCCTCGGCCGTTTGCCCAGATAAGGTTCTTCCCGATGCATCGGTGATGGTGCCGCTGACCATCACGGGCACTTCTATATTGCGTTCGTCCTTTACTTCTTCAATGGCAAAAAGGGCTGCTTTGGCGTTGAGGGTATCAAAAATAGTCTCCACCAACAATATATCGGAACCACCATCCAGCAGGGCTTCTACTTGTTGTTTGTAGGCTATTCGGAGTTCATCAAAAGAGACGGCACGATAGCCCGGGTCGTTCACATCTGGGGACATACTGGCCGTTTTATTGGTCGGACCTATGCTTCCTGCCACAAATCGGGGTTTGTCCGGGTCCTTTTTGGTAAATTCCTCCGCTACTTGCTTTGCAAGCTTCGCGGATTCATAATTCAGTTCATACACCAATTCTTCCATACCGTAATCGGCCATGGCTATGGTTGTACCCGAAAATGTATTGGTTTCAATGATGTCCGCTCCTGCTTCCAAAAACATTCGATGGATATCTTTGACGGCCTCTGGTCGGGTCAAGGACAACAAATCGTTGTTTCCCTGCAAATCACTGGGCCAATCCTTGAACCGTTCTCCCCTAAAATCTTCCTCCTTGAATTTATAGCGCTGCAACATGGTGCCCATGGCCCCATCCAACACCAAAATCCGTTTCTTCAATATATCTTCAATTTTTTCCATAATACATTCTTCCTTCAAAAGAGGTTGCAATGGTATCAAGAAAAGTGCGGTAAATACTTTGATAATGTATTTTTTCGTTATCCTTCCCCAATGGCAGGATGTTGCTCCGTACTTTCCCGAGAATCGTTCAGGACAAGGGTAGAATGTAGCACCTTCTCGAAGTCGAGGGTTGCTAAGGCTTCAACGGGTCCAATCCCTCCACCTTTCTTGATAACACTTTCAACTTATAAATGAACTGAACTGCAAAGAAACGGTACTCCCCAGTGAAAAGCAAAAAATGCCCATTAATTTTTAGAAAACCAACAATAAAAAACGGATTGATCGCTCAACCCATTTTTATCACATTTATGTGATGTTTTTTAGACCATCATCCCGCCCGAGACCTCAATGCGCTGCGCATTGATCCATTTCGCGTCATCCGTACACAAGAAAGCCACCACTCCGCCTATGTCACTTGGGGTTCCAACACGGCCCAAGGCTGTAAAATTGGATATAGCGGCCCTTTTGGCTTCATCATTTTTATTGGTTCCGCCACCAAAATCGGTCTCAATGGCCCCAGGGGCAACCACATTTGACCTTATTTGACGCGCTCCCAATTCCTTTGCTTGATATCGGGTCAATGCCTCGATGGCCGCTTTCATGGACCCATAGACCGAATAACCGGGAAAGGAGAACCGTGCCAATCCGCTGGAAACATTCACGATACCTCCACCATCAGCAAGGATGGGCAACAGTTTTTGGGTCAAGAAAAATGCTCCCTTGAAATGAATGTTCACGAGAGCATCGAACTGTTCTTCTGTGGTTTCACTGATCGGGGCATTGATTCCTATCCCGGCATTGTTGATCAAGAAATCAATCCCTGATGCCCCAAAATGGGAATCAACCCCTTTTTTGACCTCATCCGCGAAGGCATCAAAACTTTGGTTATCGGCAACATCCAATTGAAGCGCGTAGGCTTTTCGACCAATTTTTTCAACTTCGTTCACCGTTTTGTCCGCCTGATCCTTGTTACTGTGGTAGGTCAACAAAACATGCAATCCCTTCTTTGCCAAATTGATGGCCATATCCTCGCCTAGTCCACGGCTACCACCGGTTACCAATGCAATTTTTTCTTTGCTCATTTTATTTGATTTTTGATTTTAAAACAAAATTAGCCGGGCATGTCCCTGTGGGGTTGCGAGCATCAATCTGTTTTTTGTAAAAATCAAACTTTGACGAAGGACCTAAATTTTAAAGGGGATAGCTGCGCATGTTTTTTAAAGAAATTGGAAAAATGGGCCACTTCCTCAAAACCCAAACTGAACGCGATTTCGGAAATGGTCCAATCTGTGTTGTTGAGCAGTATTTTGGCTTCCTCGAATATTCTTGCATGGATTATCGCAGTTGTTGTGCTGCCCGTAGTCTCTTTGAGTACTTTATTGAGGTGATTGGCATGTACGGCCAAACGCTCGGCAAAGTCGTTGGCGGTTTTCAACAGCAATCTTTGGGCCGGGGTGTTTATAGGAAATTGCCGTTCCAATAGCTCCACAAACATATCGGTGATGCGGATGGCGGCATTTTTTCCGTTTTCCAGGGGTTGGACCGGATGTAGTTTTTGTCCCATGTGCAGCAATTCAATCACATAGGCCCGTATCAAATCAAATTTGAATGGGTAGTCGGAAGAAAGCTCCCCATCTATTTTTTTAAAGAGGTTTTCCAGTTCCGCATAATGTTCCTCCGAGATGTTGAGTATGGGATAACCTCCTGGTTGAAATAGGGGCAGTTTTTCCAAAATGATTCCACTTTTATCTTTAGATAAAAAGTTTTCGGTAAAAACGCAGAAATACCCTGATTGGTCTTCATCCTGTGGCACATAATTATAGGGAATCCGGGGCGAGGCAAACAAAAGGGCCTTGTCCTCAATATGAATCACCTTGTCGGCATACTCCGCACGGTTTTTTCCATTGATAAGGCTGATCTTGAAATAGGAACGCCTATCATACCGCATTTCACCTTTGCTCAACCTTGTACGGTACTCGGCGATATTAAAAACATTGAAATGGCCGATATCCTTCCCAATATTTTCGGGAATGGGCAAATGTAGCTTACCATAGAAATCGTGCAATGTAAAAAGACTGTCCATTCCCTGTAAAATTCAAATATACTTTAAAAACAAAAACACCCCCCAGAATTACTTCTGGGAGGCGTCCTCTCTTCTAAAACAAATAATTAATTAATGCTCTGTACTACTTCTTTTTTGGCCTCTTTTTTGGATCCGTCAAATCCTTGCACACCGCCAACGGTGGTATATTTCATTACAAATCGCTTATCCGGGTTGATGATTTGGTAAGCGTATTGACACATCACGGCCGCCTCGTGGAATCCGGATAGGATCAACTTCAGTTTCCCTGGATAGGTGTTGACATCGCCAATGGCAAATACCCCTGGAAGATTGGTCTGATAATCCTTCGCATTGTTCACTTTGATGGCATTTTTCTCAATTTCCAAGCCCCAGTTGCCCAAAGGACCCAATTTTGGGGACAATCCGAACAATGGGATAAAGAAATCTGTTTCCACATAGGTGGATTCCTTATCTTCATCGTTGTACTTGATCACTACGGCATGCAAATCCTCCTTGCCATGGATTTCCTTTACCTCGGCCTTGGTGAACAATTGTATTTTGCCCAATTTGGCAAGTTCCCGTGCTTTTTCCACAGAATCGAGCGCACCACGGAATTCGTTTCTACGGTGTACCAAGGAAACTTCGGAAGCCACATCGGCCAAAAAGATGGCCCAATCCAATGCAGAGTCCCCTCCACCGGAAATCACCACTTTCTTATCACGGAACTGCTCTGGATCCTTTACCATATATTCCACTCCCTTGCTTTCAAAGAGGCCAATATTTGGAATCATGGGTTTTCTGGGTTCAAAAGACCCTAATCCGCCAGCGATTACAACAACCGGGGCATGATGCTGCGTTCCCTTGTTGGTGGTAACGATATAGGAACCGTCTTCTTGCTTATCCAAGGTTTCTGCACGCTCTCCCAAGGTAAAACCTGGTTCAAATGGTTTGATTTGCTCCATAAGGTTATCTACCAAGGTTCCTGCCAAAATCTCTGGATAGGCAGGGATGTCGTAAATGGGTTTCTTGGGATAGATTTCCGAACATTGCCCTCCTGGTTGTGCCAATGCATCGATTAAATGACATTTTAGTTTGAGCAATCCTGCTTCAAATACGGTAAACAATCCTGTTGGCCCTGCTCCGATTATAACAATATCTGTTTTGATCATAATTCTCCTTTTAAATGCTCTTGAAGTCCCTTTCGGCTACGCTCAGGGTGACATACTTCGAGCTGACACTTGATTTAAATTTTCTCTAGCAATTTTTTTCCCTGATGTTGATATTTATTTTGAATATCCAATATTTTTTGACGGTGGTTGACCACTTCGCCAATAACTATAATGGCAGGATTGGACAGCTGCTGCTCCTTTGCCTTGTGCTCAATGGAAGCAACAGTGCCAATACCTATTTTTTCGTTTTCCATGGTTCCATTTTGAATGATGGCCACTGGGGTTTCCTTTTTCCCTTCTTCTTTGAAGCATTGCATGATTTCCCCCAGTTTGGACATTCCCATAAGGATAATTACCGTTGCATTGGATTTTGCTGCCAAGCTTACATCGCTGGACAACTTGTGTTCCTTGGTAGTTCCGGTTATCACCCAAAAACTTTCGGCAGCACCCCTTTTGGTCACGGGAATGTGTTGTGATGCCGGCACGGATACCGAGGACGAAATTCCCGGCACTACGGCCACTTCTATCCCAAATGCTGATGCGTGTTCCATTTCTTCGGCTCCCCTGCCAAACACAAATGGGTCTCCTCCTTTCAATCGTACTACGTGCAATCCCTGGGTTGCCCGTTCTACAATCAAATCGTTGATTTGTTTTTGTTGATAGGCATAGCAACCTTTGCGCTTGCCCACAAATATTTTCTCCGCATGTGGGGCGTGCTCCAATAATCTGGAATCGACCAAGGCATCGTACAGCACCACATCTGCACCTTGCAGGGCCTTAACTCCCTTTAGGGTGATCAATTCCACATCTCCCGGGCCTGCGCCCACTACTGTCAACTTTCCGCTATGCATGTTCCAACTCTAATTTTCTGAACGTCTCCAATCTGTTCAAAACAGTTTTGGCATCTTCCAAATAACTTTTCGCAAAGGCTTCGGATGGTTTGTTCTTGTTTAATTGAAGGGCTATTTTATCAAACCCGCCCTCGAAGGCTATTTTCCCTTCTTCCACATACAGTTTATCAAAATCCCTGATAATGCTGGCATGGGTATTGACCTTGACTTTCTCTGCTGTCAACAATGCTTTTGCAGAGTTCACAATGGATTGATAGGAATAATAGATACTTGCCGCCCATTTTCCGTCATTGATGGCCTCTTCGGCATTTTCTATTTTTTCTTGGCTCTCAAAGAACAGTGTTGCCACTAGATCTACGATGACTCCGGCACACTCCCCGATTCCTATTTCCTTTTTATATTTTTCTTCATTGCCCCAATCGATAAAATCTTCTTGGGTAAGATTGTCCACATCCGTTAAAGGCTTAAGGAAATCATAGAAATAATGTTGTCCTTTTTCCTCGTAATAATCGGTAAACGATGCCCCGTTTCCATTGGCCTCAAAATCATCCAAGATAAGACGTAATGCCTGTGGCCCTCGTTTACTTGGAATCTTGGCCACTTTATCGGCAAATCTTGCATTGCCATCGCCAAAATTTCCTCCTCCCAACAAAACCTGAAGGGCAGGTGCCACCAATTTATCCTTGGTACGCACGGACATTCCCTGAAACCCGATGTGGGCCATATTGTGCTGTCCGCATGCGTTCATGCATCCACTGATCTTGATAACGACATCCGGATTTTTGATGTACTGTGGGTATTCTGCCTTGATTACACGTTCCAGCTCATCGGCAATACCGGTGCTACTGGCAATTCCAAGGTTACAAGTGTCTGTCCCAGGACAAGCTGTGATGTCCAAAGCTTTATTATAACCTGCTTCGGCAAAGCCCAATTTCTTCAGCTCTTGGTAAAAGAAAGGAAGCAATTCCTCTTTTACGTAGGGAATCAATATGTTTTGTCTGAGGGATAATCGAATCTCCCCAGCAGCATAGTCCTCTACCAATTTTGCCAGTTCACGGGCCTTATCGGTATAGAAGTCGCCCAAAAGCACTTTTATACCTATGGCCACATAGCCTTCTTGTTTTTGAGGTACCAAGTTGGTGGATTTCCAAGCTTCAAAAGCTCCTTGATCCTCAATGGTAACTTCCGGAGTTTCGACCTCAGCAACGTTTACTTTGGGGTAATCTTCAAAGTTAATGGGATAGGTTTTGTGCGGGATGGCCAATTGTTCTTCATCGAGCAATTTCCTGAAACCATCCAGACCAATATCCTTCAACAAGAATTTCATACGGGCTTTTGCCCTACTCTTACGTTCTCCGTATCTATCAAATACACGGATTACGCCTTCCATCAAAGGAATGATTTTATCCGTAGGCAAAAAGCTGTACAATTCATCGGCGTGGCGTGGTTGTGACCCCAATCCACCGGCCAACATGACTTTAAAGCCTCTTTCCCCATTTTTTTCTTTGGCGATAAAACCCAGGTCGTGCATGTAGGACAAGCCGGTATCTTCATCGCTGGCGGAAAAGGAAACTTTGAATTTTCTTCCCATTTCCTGACCTATTGGGTTTCTTAGGAAATACTCGAACACGGCATGGGCATAAGGCGAAACATCAAAAGGTTCGTTCACATCGATACCTGCCGTTTCACTTGCCGTAACGTTACGGACAGTATTCCCACAGGCTTCGCGAATGGTTACTTCGTCCCTTTCCAATTGGGCCCAAAGCTCTGGGGTCCGTTCCAAATCCACGTAGTGGATCTGGATATCTTGACGGGTGGTGATATGCAATCGCCCCCTAGAATATTCATCGGAAACATCGGAAATTCGAAGCAATTGATTGGAAGTGACCTTGCCGTAAGGTAATTTTATCCTAACCATTTGCACCCCTGGTTGGCGCTGTCCATAAACACCACGGGCCAAACGAAGACTTCGGAATTTTTCCTCATCTACATTCCCACCTTTGAACTCTTGAATCTTTTTCTCCAATTCAATGATGTCCTTTTGTACAACTGGGTTTTCTATTTCTGTTCTAAAGCTTTGCATAATCTATTTTTCCTATCTATTTTATAGAGTTATTTCGAAAAATCCCCCTTATCTTCCACTTAATGGAAGAAATTATTCAATAAATCCTACGCCTGCGGTGTTGTTTGTCCGACTATCGATAATGATAAAGGAACCATTTGTACGATGGTCCTTGAACCTATCATAAAAAATAGGCTTGTTCAATTTTAAGCGCACTTTGGCGATGTCGTTCATTTGAAGTGAAGTTACATTCTCTTCAATTCCTGAATAATCCGGATGGATTTTATGCTCAATGGCATCGACCTTGGCGAGTACTTTATTCACCCCATGCTGAAGCACATACTTTCCTCCCGGGGTAAAGTCGTCACTGTCCATCCAAGATACGGTAGCGGTCAATTGTTTGTCCACCGTGGGCAAATCACCGGCTTTTACCAACATATCCCCTCGACTTACATTCACCTCATCTTCCAAAGTAATGGTAACCGAGGATCGTCTTGGTGCTGTTTGGTATTCCTTATCATAAAAATAAATGGCCTTTATTTTGGATCGGGTCATGGATGGCAATACCACTACCTCGTCGCCTACGCTTAGCTCCCCACCATACACTTTCCCTGCGAATCCGCGAAAATCATGGAAGTCTTCGGTTTTTGGTCGAATTACATACTGTACTGGAAAACGAGGTGTTCCCGCATTGTAGATGTCTTTTTGATCAAGTTCTTCCAAGTGTTCCAATAAGGTTTGCCCTTGGTACCAAGGTGTATGCTCGGAACGGTTCACTACGTTATCACCTTTTAAGGCACTAACGGGTATGAAGGTTATATTTTGATCTTGGTAATCCCTTTTTCCCATCAATTCTGAAAAATCGGCCTTGATTTTGTTATAGGTTTCTTCCGAAAAATCCACCAAGTCCATTTTGTTGATGGCCACGATAACATCTTTCACCCGCAACAGGTTGTTGATGAAAAAGTGGCGGTGGGTCTGTTCGATCACTCCTTTTCGGGCATCGATCAAAATAATGGATGCCTGCGATGTGGAGGCTCCCGTAACCATGTTTCGAGTATACTCCACATGGCCTGGGGTATCGGCAATGATGTAACTTTTGGATGGGGTTGAAAAGTAGATATGGGCCACATCAATGGTGATTCCCTGCTCTCTTTCGGCTACCAATCCATCGGTTGCCAACGAAAAATCGAGATAATCGTATCCTTTTTGTTTACTGGTCCTTTCAATGGCCTCCAATTTATCGTCGGTCATTGATTTTGTATCGTACAGCAATCTTCCGATCAAGGTACTTTTACCGTCATCTACACTTCCTGCTGTTGCTATTTTTAATACTTCCAATGCTTTATCTTTTTAGATTTCCACCTTCGTGGAAATGACTTTTGTTTTTTTTTAGAAATAACCTTGTTGTTTCCTTTTTTCCATGGCGGCTTCGGAGCGTTTGTCATCAATCCGCGCACCTCTTTCCGAAATTCTGGAATCCCTGATTTCGGCCACTACCTTATCTATGGTATCGGCATGGGATTCAACCGCTGCGGTACAGCTCATATCCCCCACGGTTCTAAAGCGCACCATTCGTTCTTCCACTTGCTCATCGTCTGCCCTAAAAACCACATCATCTTCCGCGGACCAAATCAAGCCATCCCGTAGAAAGGTATTTCTTTTGTGTGCAAAATAGATGGATGGAATTTCTATGTTTTCTTTTTGGATATAGCTCCAAACATCCAATTCTGTCCAGTTACTTATGGGAAACACCCGCACATTTTGCCCTATTTCGATTTCACCGTTGAGCATATCGAACAATTCGGGGCGTTGGTTCTTTTCGTCCCATTGTCCAAAATCGTCACGCACTGAAAAAATACGCTCTTTGGCCCTTGCCTTTTCCTCATCTCTTCGAGCCCCTCCAATACAGGCGTCGAATTTAAATTCTTCGATGGCATCCAACAGGGTCGTGGTCTGCAACATATTCCTACTGGCATATTTACCGGTCTCTTCAACCACTTTTCCCTCATCAATGGAGTCCTGAACGTTACGCACGATCAGTTCCACTCCCAGCTCTTCGACCAATCTGTCCCTAAACTCGATGGTTTCGGGGAAATTGTGGCCTGTATCAATATGCATTAAGGGAAAAGGTATTTTGGCGGGCCAAAATGCTTTTTGGGCCAAACGTACCAATGTGATGGAATCTTTTCCTCCGGAAAACAACAGTACAGGTTTTTCAAACTGTGCCGCTACTTCGCGCATAATATAAATTGCCTCATGTTCCAGAGCATTTGCGTTTGGCCTTTCCAAGCCGTTCAAGGTCTCTGGTCTATTTATTTCTTCTGTAAGTGTACTCAAAGTTCAATTTTGTTTTTACCTCTCGCTTATGCTCAAGGGGACAATTACTATTTTATTAGGTATGCAAACCACATTCGCGGTTGGCCAATACTTTGGTCGGATCAAAATATTTGTGCTCGTTCGGCAATCCCTGTGCTTTTAAATAAGCATCCAATTGGGTGTCGCTCCAATGGTAAAACGGGCTCACTTTAAGTACGCCGTCTTTGCTCAAACTCAAAACATCCAAGGAATCCCTATGGGCAGTCTGCCCTTTGCGCAGGTTGGTGAACCAAACATCAGGTTTGTGCTCGGCCATTGCCCTACGGAAAGGCTCCAACTTCACTTGCTCGGTAAACTCCTTGTGCAGGGGGTCATCTATTTGTGGAATCCCCATAACTGCATCGCGATGGGAACTTGTCTGTTTTGGCACATATAATTTTATGTTGAGTCCCAATCTGGAAATCAACTCTTCGGCATGTTTATAGGTTTGGGGTGTATTATAGCCCGTATCGCACCAAATTACCGGAATGCTTTTATCCACTTCGGTAACTGCATGCAGGATGGCCACCTCATAAGGTCTAAAATTAGTGGTGACCACGGATTTTTCACCGTGACCTATTGCCCATGATATGATTTCCTCTGGCGGAATGCCCTTAAACTGGCGGTTCAAATTATGTATTTCTTCTTGCGTCAATGCCATTGCCATTAATTTTATTTACCCCATTTGATGGAGTTCCATATTCTCTCGTGAAAAAAATAAAGCACCATTTTGGTGACCAGTTCCACCAATCCAATTGAAAAAGCCATACTTAAGGTCCCTGTTACAACCCAAGATATCAATATAGTATCCAGAGTACCCACAATTCTCCAACTTATGGATTTTACGATACTTCTTTTAGGGCTTTCCGAAGTGCTGTCCTTTGTATAAGTACTTTGCTCCTTATTACGTTTTATTATCAATTGATCAGTAATCATTTTATCAACTTTAATTACCCTATCGGATTAGTAGGGATTTCAAAAGTAAAATTATTTTTTGGAAGTAAAAGTAAAATCAACCATAAATTTACTTTTAACCTATAGTTTTAGTAGATTATCTAAAAAAAGCACTATAATTTGACAAATCAAATTGGATAAATACTGTTTTTTGAGGCTTTTACAGCAAATCGGCAAGCGTATTGTTGCGGTACACATCTAAGGCACTGTCTCTTACTTGAAGCATTAATTTATGAACGGAGCATTCCACCTCATCCGGACAATCATCACATTTTTCGTAGAAATTTAAGCTCACACAGGGAACCATTGCAATTGGTCCTTCCAAAACCCGCATTACGGTGGTCATGAGTATGTCTTCTGGATCCTTAATTAGATAGTATCCCCCACCCTTACCTTTTTTGGAGCCCAAAAGTCCATTTCTGCGGAGCGTGAGCAAAATACTTTCCAAAAACTTTTGGGAAATATTCTCTTGCTTGGCTATTTCGGCGATTTGGACAGGTTCCCGTCCCTCGACTTTTGCAAGATAGGTAAGTGCTTTGAGTCCGTATTTTGTCTTCTTGGAGAGCATCGCACGAATATAGGGAAAATTAACAATCTACCTCTAAAACCGATTTTCGGAAAGGTTATCCTAAAGCCTGCTCAATGTCAGCAATAATATCATCGATATGCTCAAGGCCCACGGAGACCCGAACCATTCCATCGGAGATTCCCACGGCCTCACGTTCTTCTGTGGAGAGCTTACTGTGGGTGGTAGATGCGGGGTGGGTAACAATGCTTCGGGCATCACCCAAATTGGCAGATAAGGATAATAGTTCAATACCATTAAAGAATTCCCTGCCTGCGTCCAGACCTCCTTTTACCTCAAAAGCAACAACACAACCACCAGCTTTCATTTGTTTTTTGGCGATTTCATGTTTTGGATGGGATTTTAAAAATGGATATTTCACCCATTCAATTTGATTATGATCTTCCAAATAGGTGGCCAGTTTCAAGGCGTTTTCACAATGCCTATCTACCCGGACAGCCAAGGTTTCCAAACTGCGGGACAATACCCACGCGTTGAAGGGTGACAATGCAGGGCCAGTGATACGGGAAAAACGATATACTTTATCCATCAACTCGCCGCTACCTACGGTGATTCCTGCCAGCACCCTTCCTTGACCGTCCATTAACTTGGTTCCGGAGTGAATCACTAAATCGGCACCAAATTTTATAGGTTGTTGTAAGTATGGGGTCGCAAAGCAGTTGTCGATAATAAATATGAGCCCGTGTTTTTTGGCAATCTTGGCCAACTCTTCCAAATCCAACACATCTACCCCCGGGTTGGTAGGTGTTTCAGCATAAAGAATCTTGGTATTGGGTTTGATCAATCCCTCAATCTCCGATAAATCATTGGCATCAAAATAACTGGTGCCAACATTCCACTTTGGAAAAAACTGAGTGAACAGGGTATGTGTGGAACCAAAAATACTCTTGGATGATATTACATGATCACCGGCATCCAGCAAGGCCGCCAAGGTGGAAAAAACTGCCGACATGCCCGAGGCATAGGCAAAACCACTCTCGGCACCTTCCATCTTGCATACTTTTTCGATGAGTTCGTTCGAATTTGGGTTGGAATATCTGGAATAAATATTCCGGGCCTTTTCCTCCGCAAAGGATGCGCGCATATCTTCCGCATCCTCAAAAACAAAGCTCGATGTCATGTAAATTGGACTGGAATGTTCCAAATTTTGACTGCGCTCCATTTGCGTTCTTATCGCTTCCGTTTCGAATTGCTTGCCTTTATTGCTCATATCTTCTCTGCTATTCTTAATATGTCACCAAATACGCCTCTTGCCGTTACGGCCGCTCCAGCTCCAGCTCCTTGAATCACCAAGGGGTGTTCCCCGTAGGACTCCGTATAAATCTCAATAATGGAATCGGAACCTTTTACCTGCCCCAAGGCACTTTCTTTGGGTGCAGAAATCAATTTTACCTCCAAAACACCCTTATCTTGTTGCAAATCGCCATGTAAATCACCTACATAGCGCAACACATGTCCTTGGTCTTGGCTCTCTTTAATTTTCTTGTACATATTATCCATCTCCCCGATGCGTTCCATGAATTTTTCAAAATCCAAGGTTTGGAGCTCATCGGGAATCAGGTTTTGCACATCAATATCGGAAAACTCATTTTGAAGATCTAGCTCCCTGGCCAGAATCAACAGCTTCCGTCCTACATCGTTCCCGGACAAATCTTCCCTTGGGTCGGGTTCAGTGAACCCACTTTCCATAGCTTCCCTTACAATTTCCGAAAAGGAAACATCTTTCTCCGAAAAAGTATTGAAAATATAACTCAACGACCCAGAGAACACCCCTTTGATCCGCGTAATGTTCTCTCCGGAAAGGTGTAACAATTTAATGGTATCAATTAGGGGCAACCCTGCCCCTACATTGGTCTCGTAGAGATATTGTTTTTGATTTTTATCCAAACACTTCCTAATGGATTTATATTTCTCAAAACCCAGCGTATTTGCTATTTTGTTTGATGAAACCAAATCGAAGCCGTGTGCTATCAAGGGTTCGTACTGCTCCACAAACGTTTTGCTCGCCGTATTGTCAACCGCTATCAGGTTCTCTAAATGATGCTGTTTGGCAAAGGCCATTATATCACCAATCTGATAGGGTTGCCCCTCTTTTTCCAAACGTTCTTTCCAATCGGCACCAACCCCTGAAGCATCCAAAAGCACTTTTTTGGAATTTGCTACGGCAAACACTTTTAAGTCAATGCTTTTTCTTTCCTCAATACTGTTTTTGGAATCTAAAATCTGACTGATCAGCGTGCCCCCTACATTGCCATGTCCAAACAATGCCAGATTGATTTTCTTGGCAATCCCGAAGATTTGCCCATGAATCACATTGATGGCCTTGTTCAAATCGGATTTCTTCACCACCATACTCACATTCTTCCCGGTAACCGTATTGTTGAAAAGCAAGGGCGTGATTTGGTTTTTGGCCAATGCATTGAACGGCTTGTGGAAGCTGCTCAAATCCATCCCAACAATGGAGATGACGGAGACATCCTTCACCACCGAAATCTGGTTGATGTCCTGGGAAGAATAATCCGTCTCGAATTCTTGGTCCAGCACTTTTTTGGCCTTATCGGCTTTGGATTCGTCCACAACAAGGCCAATGCCCCGTTCCGATGACCCTTGGGAAACAATCCCGACACTGATGCCATTTTGGCCCAAGGCTCTAAAAATCCGCATGTCCACACCCACTTTTCCGAGCAGTCCCCTCCCCTCTAAATTGATAAGGGCCATGTTATCGAGCACCGAAAGGGATTTAATTCCACCATTGTCGGTTTTCGGCCCGATCAAGGTTCCTTCGTTGTCATCGTTGAAGGTATTGCAGATACGCAGCGGAATATTTTTCTCGATCAATGGAATTATGGTTTTCGCATGGAGAATGTTTGCCCCGAAATTAGCAAGTTCATTGGCTTCACCATAGGATATCACATCAATCAACTTGGCATCTTGTACCAAATCTGGATTGGCGGTAAAAATACCGTCCACGTGGGTGTAGTTGATCAGTTCGCCCGCGTCCAAAAAGTTGGCCAACAAGGCTGCTGAGTAATTGGTCCCATTTCTTCCCAAAGTAGTGGTCGCCCCTTCTTTGTTGGAAGCGATAAAACCGGTGACAACAGGAATGGTACCCGCTTTCAGGTTGTGGAAATATCGAATCACGTTTTCTTTGGAAAGTCCCTCATCTACCTCCGCATTGCTAAAACTATCATCGGTTTTAATGAGTTTACGGGAATCCAACAGCTCCGCTTTGATTCCCTTTGCGTTCAAAGCGGCAGTCACATATTTCCCCGATATCAGTTCGCCGAAGGACAATACTTCATCCTTGGTTTTTAGACTGTAATCACCTGTTAGTGAAACCCCGTTCAATATTTTTTCGATGGCGGCCAGCTCCCGATCAATATCGAGACCATCAAAATTATTTTTCTGATAGTCGGCAAACTTTTTTAGATCTGTCTGAAAATCGACTCCCTTGGCTGCCTTTTCGAGCAAGTTTTCCAATTGGTCCGTGGCCTTTCCACGAGCGGAAACCACGACGGCAAAGTGTTCCTTCTCTTCAAATCTTTGAGTGATAATTTTCAATACGCGCTGAATACCTTCACCGTTGGCCAAGGATTTTCCACCAAACTTTAAAATTTTGATGCGTTCGGTATTTTTCCGAAAAACGGTTTCCAACAATTTTTCCAATTGCCCAAACTCCATCAAAAAGGCATCGTGACCATGTACCGATTGCACTTCACCATAGGTGACATTGGTGTTGGCTTGGGCCAATCTTTTGAAAGTCTCCTTGTTCTCCTCAGCCGTAAAGAACAAATCGGAATTGACCCCGATGATATGGATTTTGGTATCACTTTCCTGCAATGCCCTGAAAGCCCCTTCCCCATTACGGGTAATGTCGATGGACTTTAGCAATTGATTCATCAACTTATAGGCGGACAACTGAAAACGCTCCTGCAATTTTTTACCGTGGTGCATCAACCAAGATTCCACATTAAAAACCTGTAGCTCTTCGTTGGTACTTCTTTTGAATCGCTCTTTGAAAGATTCTGGAGTGCGGTAGCACAACATCGCATGCATACGGGCATCGTGCACGGGCTGTTTGGAATTCACCAAAAACTGCTCTTGAATCTGACAGTTGGCAATCAACCAATCCGTGGATTTCCAATCGGATGCCACGGGAATTAAGTGTTCCGTAATATTTGGGTTGATGGCTGTCATTTCCCAAGCAATTCCACCTCCCAATGAACCACCGATAATGGCGAACAATTTATCGATTTTCAATTGCTCCAATCCCCAGAGAAACATTCCGGCAATATCCCCGGCCACAAAATCCTTGTAGTTTTCGATAATAAAACCATCGAAACCATTTCCTGGGATATTGAATGCCAAAATGGTGTACTTCTCCGTATCGATACATTTGCCATCCCCTATCAAATCGGACCACCACCCATCTTTGCCTGCTACGTTGGAATTACCGGTGAGCGCGTGGTTTACCAAGATTATGGGTGCCGAATGCAAGGGTTTCCCAAATATCTGATAGGATAACCCAATATCCTGCTCGATGCCACTCAGCGTTTTAAAATTTTCTATTTTCAGATAATTCAACATAGCTATTCCATCACATTATTAACTCCGATTAAATACTTGCAAAGGCATTTTTTAAATCTGCCTTTAGATCGGACAAATCTTCCAAGCCTACGGACAATCGGATCAAATCTTGGGTTACCCCTGCGGACTCTTGATCTTCTGCGCCCAACTGTTGGTGCGTTGTACTTGCAGGGTGGATAATCAAGGATTTTGTATCGCCAATATTGGCCAACAACGAAAATAGTTTGGTCTGGTCCGCAATTTTCTTGGCGGCCTCATATCCTCCCCTAACACCAAAGGTAACAATACCACTTTGTCCATTGGGCAAGTACTCATCCGCCAAGGCTTTATAGGTATTGGAATCCAACCCTGGATAGTTTACCCACTCAACTTCCTCCCTGGTTTCCAGCCATTGTGCCAATGCCAGAGCATTCTCACTGTGTTTTTTCATGCGAATTTCCAAGGTTTCCAATCCTTGAATAATCTGAAAGGCATTAAAAGGGCTCAAGCATGCCCCGTGATCCCGTAATCCTTCCACCCGAACCTTGGCAATATATGCTGCTGGTCCAAGTGCATCGTGATAGACCAATCCGTGATATCCTGGAGAAGGTTCAGTGAATTCCGGGAACTTACCATTGGTCCAATCAAAATTACCTGCGTCGATTATAACGCCGCCCAGAGCCGTCCCGTTGCCATTAATGTATTTGGTAAGGGAATGAATGACGATATTGGCCCCGTGTTCAATTGGGTTCAATAGTGCTGGTGAAGCAACGGTATTATCCACAATAAATGGCACTTGTGCCGCTTTAGCTTCTTTGGAAATTGCTTTTAAATCCAGTACATCCAACTTTGGATTGCCCAAGGATTCCACAAAAAAAGCCCTGGTATTCTCTTTTACGGCTTTACCAAAATTGGATGGATCCGATGGGTCTACAAATGTTGTGGTGATGCCCAAACGGGGCAGGGTTACGCTAAATAGGTTATAGGTACCACCATACAAGCTGTTGGAAGCTACGATATGGTCCCCGGCTTTGAGCAAGACCAGCAATGCGGTGTTTATCGCTCCAGTTCCCGAAGCTGTGACCACTGAGGCAATTCCGCCTTCCAAAGCGGCAAGTCGCTGCTCCAGAATATCGTTTGTCGGGTTATTGATCCTTGTGTAAATATTTCCAAACTCTGCCAAGGAAAAAAGATTGGCCGCATGATCGGAATCGTTGAACACATAGGCTGAACTCTGATAAATGGGCACCGCTCTTGTTCCTCCGTTTGCTGTTACATCGTGTCCTGCATGCAGGGCATTGGTAGAAAATTTCTGATCGCTCATGACTTTGCTTTTTTTTAATTGTTAAAACCAAACATTAAAAAGTCAAACCCTTAGCCCGTGGGCGTAAGAAAATCAAAAAGTTATAAGAAAATGAAATCGAAAATGGTCGATTGTCGTTATCTATACCCAACCGGGATAGAATGTAGCACCTTCTCGGCACTGGGGGCCAAGGGTTGCTAAGGCTTCAAAGGGTCTACTCCCTCCACCTTTCTTGATAACTAATCAATACTTGTTTGAACTTCGAACGACAAATATACTGATGGAAAATTTGATTTTCCTAATCTTTTGGAGAAATTTTACCAAATGAGCCTGTCCACGAACCTCTAATATTTATTTCAACACCGTAAACTCAATATTGGAATCGGTAAAAACAGTGTGCGTCTGTGTTTTGAAATCGGATTCGTCCGCTTTAAAGATATTCTCCACATAAGTCTGCGGGTTTAGGTCAATAAGCGGGAACCAAGTGCTTTGCACCTGAATCTGTAATTTGTGCCCCTTTTTAATAGTATGGAACACATCCTGAAGCTTGATGTTCACATCGGTTTTTTTATTTGGCGTGAACGGTTCTGGGTCCGAAAAACTGTTCCTGAAACGACCGCGGAGCACCTCGCTCCTCACCATTAAATGGTAATTGCTCATTTTAAGGTGGTCTTGCATTTCCTCATTGGTCTCGGCATCCGCCGGGTGCACATCGATTACTTTAACAATCCAATCGGCTGCCGTGCCCGTGGTTGCCACTTTTAGTTTAGCCAGGATATCTCCTGCCAAAGTCAGGTCTTCCTCCATCACATCGGTTTCAAATACCAAAACATCGGAACGGCGAGCGGCGAAACGCTGGTCGTCCGTCATGTATTTTCTTGGAGTGAAAACGGTCTTCACATCTTCGGAATAGGGAACAGGTTTCCTCACATTGCTGATAAACTGAATTCCCGTAGTTCCCTTCCGCTCGGAAGTGAGTTCTTGATCTTCGGACAAGTACATGGTTTGTTTGGTGGCATTCTCCGGTGGCCATGCATCATACTTTTTCCACTCTTTTCTACCGGTATCAAACACATAGGCTTCGGGCAAGCCTGAATCCATATCGCCTTCCCCTTTTAGGAAGTGGTTGAAGAACTTCGTCTCAATTTCTTTTTGAAAAAACAAGGAAATGGAATCACCGAAATAGTAGTTTCCCACCGTGTTTCGTTGCTTTGTCCTAGCCCAAGCTCCATGGTCCCAAGGTCCAAAAACCATGGTATTATAGTTGCCCTCGTTGTACTTTTCAATGTTTTTATAGGTTTCCAGCGGACCATAAAGGTCTTCGGCATCAAACCAACCTCCCACTACCATCGTGGCCACACTGCTCTTCACATTTTTCAAATGTTGGATAAGTCCCCTACTTTGCCACATGGCATCATAATTCGGGTGTTCCTTCAACTCGTTCCAAAAGAAATCATCCGTAACACCTTCGGGACGCATTGTAGGGGTGTCAGCTGTTTCATATTCAAAAAAGTAATCCAAGTTTTTGAGCGGCCCTGCATCCAAAAAGAACTGGTACTGATCTTCTGTTGGAAGTTCTGGCAAGGTATACCAAGCTGTATCAATGGGCTGGTCACCATTGGGACGCGGTGTTCCAAACAAGGAAGTTGCCCTGAAATAACTCAACAAATAAGCACCATTGTGGTGAAAGTCATCAAAAAAGAAGTCCCCTATACTTGCCTGTGGCGAAGCGGCTTTCAATGCTGGATGCGCATCCACGGTGGCATAAGTAGCATAAAATCCGGGATACGATATTCCCCAAACACCTACATTGCCATTATTGTTTTCCACATTGTTCACCAACCATTCAATGGTGTCGTAGGTATCCGAACTTTCGTCCACTTGGCCATCGGAGGTTTTATTGGGAATATAAGCTCTCATATTTTCGTAATGCCCCTCGCTGAGCCATCTTCCCCTAACATCTTGGTAAACGATGATGTTCCCTTCTTTCATCAAGTGCTCGTTGGGACCAATTTTGGTCTTAAAATTACCCTCCCCATATGGTCTGGAACTATACGGAGTGCGCTGCATGATGATGGGGTACGCTTTGGAGGTATCCTTCGGGGAATAAATGGTGGTATGCAGTTTTACCCCGTCCCGCATTTCAATGTCCACTTCTTTTTTGGTGTAATTGTCGGCGACATAGGTGTCGACCGCTTTTGTTTCGGTCTTGGTTGTTTTTTTACAACTGACGGTCACCGTCAACATTAAAATACTTAGAAACAGGATGCTAACTGAACTTCTCATTTTTATTTTTTTGATATGCTAAAACTACTAAAGTTCGCTGGAGTATACCAATAAAAAAAGGAGCCTCATTGAAGCTCCTTTATATGTATTTGTACTGATGGTTTACAGACCAAAGCTTTCTTTCACCTTGTCCACCATATCCAATTTTTCCCATGTGAACAGCTCCACTTCCTTTTCGATTCTTCCATTGTAGGGAGATTCAAAAACCTTGGTCACGGTTTTGGGCGCTTTCCCCAAATGGCCATAAGCAGCGGTTTCCAAATAAATGGGATTCCGAAGTTTTAAACGCTCTTCAATGGCAAACGGTCGCATATCGAACAGTTCGGATGCTTTTTGGGCAATTTCACCATCCGTCATATCCACATGGGAAGAGTTATAGGTATCCACAAAAATGGATGTGGGTTCCACTACGCCAATGGCATAGCTTACCTGCACCAAAATCTCGCCTGCAACACCCGCGGCGACCAAATTTTTGGCCATGTGCCGGGCAGCGTAGGCCGCACTTCGGTCCACCTTGCTCGGGTCCTTTCCGCTAAAAGCACCACCTCCGTGGGCTCCTTTACCGCCGTAGGTATCCACAACAATTTTTCTTCCGGTAAGGCCGGCATCACCGTGTGGCCCTCCGATCACGAACTTTCCTGTTGGGTTGATGTGGTATTTAATGTTCTCCGTGAACAATTTTTGGATGCTCTCAGGCAATAATTTTTTTACTTCAGGAATCAAGATGTTGATAATATCATCCTTGATCTTGGCCAACATCGCTTCGTCCGAATCAAATTCATCATGCTGAGTGGAAACAACAATGGTATCTATCCGCTGTGGGACGTTGTCATCCGAATATTCAATCGTTACCTGGGCCTTGGCATCAGGACGTAGGTATGGAATGCGTGTTCCCTCTCTTCTTAAATTGGCCAACACCTCCAAAATCTTGTGCGAGATATCCAATGCCAAAGGCATGTAATTCCCAGTCTCCGTGGTAGCATAACCGAACATCATTCCTTGGTCGCCCGCTCCCTGCTCTTCCTTGGTGCCGCGATCCACTCCTTGGTTGATGTCCTGAGATTGCTCGTGGATCAATGAAATCACCCCACAAGAGTCCCCGCTAAATTTATATTCACCCTTGGTATAGCCGATTTTGTTGATAACCTCACGGGCTATACTTTGCAAATCCACATAGGTATGGCTCTTTACCTCGCCGGCCAAAACCACCTGACCCGTGGTCACCAAGGTTTCGCATGCCACTTTGCTCTCGGGGTCAAAGGCCAAAAAATTATCCAGCAATGCATCACTTATCTGATCCGCAATCTTATCTGGATGTCCCTCACTAACGGATTCTGATGTAAACAAATACGCCATTTCTCTTTTTTAAAATTGAAGATTCGACAAAAAAGTGCGAAGAAGTTCCAAACCCTTGGTGAAGAGATGCCAACGGGGTTGGCACGAACTGCTTTAGCATTTTTCGTGTACCCGATTAAAGATACCGAGGTTGCAATCAGTCAAATCTTTCCTCGTTTTCAAGCGCAAAAGTACGTATTTGGAACATATTATAAAACTTTGTTTGCAGCCAATGCAAGATCATCCATTTGAACCGGTTTTTTTTCTTCAAGCGGATATACTTTGTATATTGCGATGATTAAAAACTCCCTAATCCATAAACACCAACTTAAAACACTTACACCCCATGCATATTGCTGTAGCAGGAAATATTGGCGCTGGAAAAACCACTTTAACAAACTTACTTGCAAAACATTACAAATGGGAAGCCCATTTTGAGGATGTGGTGGACAATCCCTATTTGGATGATTTTTACAACCAGATGGAACGTTGGAGCTTTAACCTCCAGATTTACTTTTTGAACAGTAGATACCGTCAAATTTTAAAAATCAGGGAAAGCGGCAAGAGTGTGATCCAAGACCGGACCATTTACGAGGATGCCCACATTTTTGCACCCAACCTGCACGCCATGGGCTTGATGACCAATCGTGATTTCGAAAACTACAAAGGTCTTTTTGAGTTAATGGAGAGCTTGGTGCAACCCCCAGACCTTTTGATTTACTTGCGAAGCACCATCCCCAATTTGGTAAACCAGATTCACAAACGTGGTCGTGATTACGAAAATTCCATTTCCATTGATTACCTCAGCCGCTTGAACGAACGCTACGAAGCATGGGTAAACACTTACCAAAAAGGAAAACTGCTCATTTTTGATGTGGACAATTTGGATTTTGTGGATAACCCAGAAGATTTAGGAGAAGTCATCAATCGTATAGACGGGGAAATTCATGGATTGTTCGAGTAGGGGCTTTTTTACTCGACTACCTTTCCCAATTCTTCTTTGCGGACAAAATATTAGGTATATTTAGATGCTTTTGCACGCTAAACAAACCAATATTAAGTCACATGAAAACAATGCAACCTACCAAATATGCAACTTTACTGTTTGCATTCCTCCTCTTTTTTACCGCTAATGCCCAAGAACTCACCAAAGTTTCACCCGAAGAAGTTGGCATGTCTTCCGAACGTTTGGGAATTTTATCCCAAACCTTTCAGGATTATATTGATGGGGATGAATTATCGGGGGCCACAATTCTTGTAGCTCGAAAAGGCAAGATTGCCTATTTTGAATCCTTCGGAATGAATGATCTCGAGAACAATATACCCATGACCAATAGTTCCATGTTCAGAATAGCCTCCCAAACAAAGGCCATTGTAAGTGTTGGCATCATGATGCTGCAAGAGCAAGGCAAACTATTGATCACCGATCCGGTGGGCAAGTACATTCCCGCCTTTATGGAGACAACGGTTGCCGTAAGCAAGGATGATGGTTCTTACGACATTGTAAAAGCGAACAGACCCATTACCATCCGCGATTTACTGACACACACTTCCGGGGTTTCGTATGGAGAGGGAACCGCGGCCGATCTTTGGGAAAAAGCAAAAATACAAGGATGGTATTTCGCAGACCGGGAAGAGCCCATATTGGCCACGGTTACCCGAATGGCCGGATTGCCTTTTGAGTCACAGCCCGGGGAACGATTTGTTTATGGTTATAACACCGATATTCTTGGTGCTTTGATCGAGGTGGTCTCGGGAAAGACCTTGGATGTTTTTTTACAAGAAAATATTCTTGGCCCATTGGGCATGGACGATACTCATTTTTACCTACCCGAAGCCAAAAAAGAACGTTTGGCCGTAGTGTATTCCCCTTCGGAAAATGGTTTGGAACCTGCGCCCAATCCCGGGGGCATGGTTGGCCAAGGCGCTTACGTGGAAGGCCCTCGAAAGAGTTTTTCCGGTGGAGCTGGATTGTTGAGTACCTCGATGGACTACGCCAAATTCCTGCAAATGATGCTCAACAAAGGAACTTTTAACGGAAAACGTATTATTTCCCCCAAAACAGTTGAACTCATGACGGTAAACCATCTGGGAAAAGCCACCTTTCCTTGGGTTGGGGGTACTGGGTTTGGCTTGGGCTTTTCCGTAGTTGAGGATTTGGGAGATAGGGGCACACTGGGTTCCGTTGGTGAATATGGATGGGGCGGTGCCTACCATTCCTCCTATTGGGTAGACCCAAAAGAAGAATTGGTTGTGGTTTATTTCACCCAATTGATTCCCTCGGGAGATATTGATGATCATGGAAAATTAAGGGCTTTAATCTATCAGGCATTGGTGGACTAAAAGAACTTTTTTTTCGGTTCCCTCGTTAAAAAGCCCCATTGACTCATTGGTGGTTTACTTCGGTTCCTTTTCAAAGTAGTTTAGAGTTGGGATGAGCCCACTACTATTAACTATGCCTTTTTAGGCCAAAACTTTGAAATTATGGAACCAAAAAAAAATCCACAACTTGATGTAAGACGAAACAGCCTACTCTACTTTTTTGTAGGGATGACCTTGGTACTTTTGATGGCTTATTTAGCCCTGGAATGGAAAACATATTATCCAGATGATGCTTGGGAGGTAGGTGATCTAAAAGTCGATGAGGATTTGATTGAAGACGCAACCATCCTCAAACTTAAAATTCCGGAGCCTCCCAAACCCAAGATCAAAACACCACCTGTAATTGATATTGTAGAGGATGATAAAGATATAGAGGAAACAGTAATTGAGGCTATAGAACCTGACCAGAATACAGAGATTACAGCTATTGAAAGTATTGATGTTGCAGAGGAAGAAATCACAGAAGAAATTCCGATTGTTTTGGTAGAAAACGCACCTATTTTCCCAGGTTGCGAGAATGAGAAAACTGAAGAAAACAAAAGAGAATGTTTTCAAGAAATGGTTCAAAAGCACATTAGAAAGAACTTCCGTTATCCTGATCCTGCTAAAGAAATGGGGTTACAAGGCCGTGTAAGTATTATGTTCACCATTGAAAAGGATGGAAGTATTGATAATGTTCAACTTCGTGGACCCCATAAATCCCTGGAAGAAGAAGCTGCCCGAATTATTTCAAAATTACCAACTATGAAGCCAGGACAACAGAGGGGTATCCCTGTTAAGGTTTCATACTCTCTTCCCATTACCTTTAAATTAAACTAATCCATCTCGACTGCGTTCAATGGTGACAGCATAAAAAGAAGCCGTCTCATTTCACAGAATGGGGCGGTTTTTTAATTTGGTGTCTTTGACCTCTTAATTTTCCTATTTTGG